>NZ_QTLM01000001.1:0-159615 GCF_003602695.1 Bacteroides sp. AM07-18 | reverse complement strand
CAAGCTACTGAAACTGATAACCTTCCTCTCCAGCAAAAGCAGCAACTCCACTCTGAAGAGTATCGGCTCGCTGGCCAACAGCTACGACGGAATGATGCTCGGATTCTCATTACAGAAACTGTAACAACAACTTCCATACAACAAAAAAATCCCGCAAGCACCGAACAATGCTTGCGGGATTTTTTTATCTGAAAAGAGCGGAAAACGAGACTCGAACTCGCGACCCTAACCTTGGCAAGGTTATGCTCTACCAACTGAGCTATTTCCGCATGGGATGACTCTCCTTTTTTGAGGAGTAAAGTGCCCAGAACAGGACTCGAACCTGCATGCCTCTCGACACACGCACCTGAAACGTGCGCGTCTACCAATTCCGCCACCTGGGCATAAGTCATCTTCAATACATCTGAAAGAGCGGAAAACGAGACTCGAACTCGCGACCCTAACCTTGGCAAGGTTATGCTCTACCAACTGAGCTATTTCCGCAATGTATAAAAGCGTGAAGAGAAGGAGACTCGAACTCCCACGACATAATTGTCACTACCCCCTCAAAGTAGCGCGTCTACCAATTCCGCCACCTCTCCAACTTACTTTCAACAATTCAAAGAACCGACTGCTTTACCTTAGTGCCCAGAACAGGACTCGAACCTGCATGCCTCTCGACACACGCACCTGAAACGTGCGCGTCTACCAATTCCGCCACCTGGGCATAAGTCATCTTCAATACATCTGAAAGAGCGGAAAACGAGACTCGAACTCGCGACCCTAACCTTGGCAAGGTTATGCTCTACCAACTGAGCTATTTCCGCAATGTATAAAAGCGTGAAGAGAAGGAGACTCGAACTCCCACGACATAATTGTCACTACCCCCTCAAAGTAGCGCGTCTACCAATTCCGCCACCTCTCCAACTTACTTTCAACAATTCAAAGAACCGACTGCTTTACCTTGGTGCCCAGAACAGGACTCGAACCTGCATGCCTCTCGACACACGCACCTGAAACGTGCGCGTCTACCAATTCCGCCACCTGGGCATAGGTAATTGCAATCTAAACTGCGTTGAGCGGAAAACGAGACTCGAACTCGCGACCCTAACCTTGGCAAGGTTATGCTCTACCAACTGAGCTATTTCCGCGATTGCGGATGCAAAGGTAGATATTTTCCTTAAACCTGCAAACATTCCGCAGACTTTTTTCACACAGAAAAGTGTACATTTTCGCCAGGCATACAAGCAGACTTTTGATTATCAACTCATTCGCCCACGATAATCTTCATAAGAAAATTGCTTGAAAACTTCAGCTTTTCCTTCTTTTGTCCACATTGCAATGGCCGGATGGTGAATTCCATTGAACATATTCGTCTTTACAGTGGTGTAATGTATCATGTCCTCAAAGACGATTCTCTCCCCTATCTGCAGCTCATGGTCGAAACTCCACAGTCCCATATAGTCGCCGCTCAAGCAGGAGTTTCCTCCAAGGCGATAGACGTAAGGGCCCGCATCGCCCATCTCCGCTCCACGCACTGCAGGCTGATAGGGCATCTCCAGACAATCCGGCATGTGGCACGTAAAGCTAACGTTGAGAATGGCGGTACGAATGCCGCGGTTTTCCACGATGTCCACTATCTCCGAGCTCAGCACACCGGTCTGCCAAGTAAAAGCGGAACCGGGCTCAAGAATGATTTGAAGATGTGGATAGCGCCCCTTCAAGCCCTGCAACAGACGGACAAGATGCTCTACATCATAATCCTTACGCGTCATCAGATGCCCGCCTCCTAAATTCAACCACTTAATCTGTGAGAACCAGCGGGAGAATTTTCCTTCCAAGTGCTCCAATGTGTGTTCCAGCTCGTAGGAAGAAGACTCGCAGTGACAATGACAGTGAAAACCTTCAATACCCGCCGGAAGTTCTTCGGGAAGCTGGTCGGCCATTACACCGAAGCGGGTACCGGGTGCGCAGGGATTATAAAGCTCCGTTTCCACCTCAGAGTATTCAGGATTGATACGGATACCGCAGGAAATGCCGCTTCCCTCCGCCACCACTACAGGATAAAAGCGGTGGAACTGCGAAAGCGAATTGAAAGTAATATGGCTGCTGCACCGCATTATCTCCGGAAAATCGGCCTCGGTATAGGCAGGCGAGTACGTATGTGCCTTACTTCCGAACTCCTCCAATGCCAGACGGGCTTCGTAGACAGAACTTGCCGTAGAGTGGTCTATATACTCCCTGAAAATGGGAAAGGAACGCCACATGGCAAATGATTTGAAAGCGAGGATTATCTCCACACCTGCGCGGTCGGCCACACTTTTTATCAGTGCGAGGTTCTTTCTCAGCAATCCTTCTTCCATAATATAGCAGGGAGAAGGGAAAAGGGAAAAGTCTTTATTTGTCATTCTTCTATCTATATTTACTATTCTAAATTGTCCGTATGTATCGTTCTAACTGTCTTTTTTTAAGATACCACGGTCCTACACTTATACCATCATCCTCTTACAAATATCCCGTTTCTGTGTGAGACAAAAGATGCGACTATCCTATGACAGCACTTTGAAACGCGCGAAGCGCAGCAAAAGTTGTTTGTCTCCCGCATTCTTGAAGCGGATGGTGGCTTTCGCATTGTCTCCTTCGCCCTCCACTTTCAAAACTTCACCCAGGCCGAAACGTTCGTGCTCTATCAGTTGTCCCTGCTGTACACGGTTGGCAGACGCGCCGGCAGAAGGCGATGTACTTGCCGTATTTGCAGAAGGCGCCACCCGTTTCAGGTTACGTGGAACGGTCGGCGCAATAATCTGCTGCTTCGGCCGTACAGACACACGCTCTTTTCCTCCATACGGAGTATCTTCCTTATCAGGCGCAAAGCCTCTGGCGTTCTCCCTGCGGAAAACGGCAGCTTCCTCCTCTACCCTGCGGAACATTCCCGCATCCTGAGGCAGGCGCAGGAACCGTACGTCTATATCCTTCAGAAAACGGCTGGGACTGCCAAACTCCATCTTGCCGTACCGGAAACGCGTCTTTGCATACGATAGGAAACAGTGTTCTTCGGCACGTGTGATGGCTACATAGAACAGCCGCCGTTCTTCCTCCAATGCCCGGGGAGAGTCACCCACCATGCTGCTGGGAAAAAGATTCTCCTCCATCCCCACTACAAACACATTCTTGAACTCCAATCCCTTGGCCGAATGTACAGTCATCAAGGTTATCTTCTCATCGTCCCCATCCTTATCCGAATCCTGGTCGGTAAGAAGGGAAACTTCCGAAAGGAAGTCACCCAACAACACGTTCGGGTTTCCTTCCTCCTGCCGTTGGGCACAAAAATCACTCATACCGTTCACCAGCTCCTCTATATTCTCCTTACGGCTCAGATTCTCGGGAGAGTTGTCCTGACACACATCATTGATGATGCCCGATTGGCGAATAATGTCGGCACCGATCTCGTAGGCATTCTTCTCCGCAGCATCTGTGATAAAGGCAGATATAAGTTCGCGGAATGCCTGCAACTTTCCCACCGTACCTTTATTGAAGTTCAAGCCATACGCCAACGGCTCACAAAGCACGGTCCACAAACTTACATTGTGCCCGGTGGCGGCAGCAATGATTTTTCCCACTGTCGTATCTCCGATACCCCGTGCAGGATAATTGATAATACGTTTGAAAGCCTCTTCATCATTGGGATTCACTATCAGACGGAAGTAAGCAATAACATCTTTGATTTCCTTGCGTTGATAGAACGACAAGCCTCCGTAAATACGGTAAGGCATACTGCGTTTGCGCATGGCTTCCTCAAAAATACGGCTCTGCGCATTGGTACGGTAGAGTATCGCAAAATCAGAGTAGGCATAGCGCTTTTCACGCCGCAGTTCAGCTATCTTATTCACCACAATATCCCCTTCTTCCACATCACTGTATGCCTGGTACACACCGATGGCCTCTCCCTTCTCCTTTTCCGAGAACACTTCCTTGCGTATCTGCCACTGGTTCTTTTCTATCAGGCTGTTGGCCGCGCGGACAATGGTCTGGGTGGAACGGTAATTCTGCTCCAGCTTGAAGACCTTCGTATCGGGATATACTTTCGTAAAGTAGAGAATATTGTCAATATCAGCACCACGGAAGGAGTAGATACTCTGTGCATCATCCCCCACCACACAGACATGCTGATGGTTCTTGGCAAGTTGCAGCACAATGCTGTGCTGTGCAAAATTGGTATCCTGATACTCATCTACCAGAATGTAACGGAACTGGTCCTGATAACGCGCCAACACCTCGGGGTGGTCCCGGAACAGCAGGAATGTGTAGAACAGCAAATCGTCGAAGTCCATCGCATCTGCCTGCCGGCAACGCTCCCAATATCTCTGGTAGATGTCGCGAAGCGCCGGAACCTTGGCTGCACGGTCTCCTTCGTAAGCCTCCTTGTTGTTGGCATAGCCTGCCGGAGAAACCAGATGATTCTTGGCATTCGAGATACGCGCCTGCACCATCCCCGGCTTGTACACTTTCTCATCCAGCCCCATTTCCTTGATAATGGAACGTATCAAGCTTTTACTGTCTGCCGTATCGTAAATGGTAAACTGCGAAGTGAAGCCGATATACCCGGCCTCGACATGCAGAATGCGCAGGAACATGGAGTGAAAGGTTCCCATCCACAGATGGCGCGCCCTCTCCGGCCCCACCTGACGGGCTATACGCTCCTTCATTTCGCGCGCCGCCTTGTTGGTAAAGGTCAATGCCAGAATGTTCCAAGGCTGGTAGCCATTCTCCAGCAGATAAGCAATCTTGTAGGTCAGCACGCGCGTCTTTCCCGAACCGGCACCGGCTATCACCAGTGACGGACCGTCATTGTATAACACCGCGTTCCGTTGTCCTTCGTTCAGTTCCTCTATATAATCGGGCATATCCGTATAATCTTAAAATGATGATATTTTTTCTTCCTTTGTTTTTACGGAGGCAAAGATAAAAAAAGCTTCGGAGACGTACGAACATTTCTATAGGTTATAGTGTTTATATAGTAAAGTTCCAAAATTAAATAATTGAAACTTATGAATACAATATTAACGATTTTAATGATAACAGTTATGACTTACGAAATGCCAAAACTTCCCTACACCAACAATGCACTGGAACCTGTAATCAGTCAGCAAACCATAGATTACCACTACGGTAAACATCTGCAAACCTACGTGAACAACCTCAACAACCTCGTTCCGGGAACGGAATTTGAAGGCAAAGACCTGGTAACCATTGTTGCCACAGCACCGGACGGTGCCATCTTCAACAATGCAGGACAAGTGTTGAACCACACATTATACTTCTTACAGTTTGCTCCGAAGCCTGCCCACAGCGAGCCTACCGGCAAGCTGGCAGAAGCCATCAAACGCGACTTCGGCAGCTTTGAGAATTTCAAGAAGGAATTCAACGCGGCAGCTGTCGGCTTGTTCGGCTCCGGATGGGCTTGGTTGTCTGCCGACAAGAACGGCAAACTCCACATCACCAAAGAAGCCAACGGTAGCAATCCGGTACGCGCCGGTCTTGTTCCGCTACTCGGATTCGACGTGTGGGAACATGCCTACTATCTTGATTACCAGAACCGCCGTGCCGACCATGTGAACGAACTGTGGAGCATCATCGACTGGGATGTAGTAGGTAAAAGACTGAAATAAGCAACAAGGTCCCACTAAACATGTTAATGACGCATTCTTGAGCAACTAAGGTTCAAGAATGCGTTTTCTTGTTTAAAATAGCCATCTAACATATTTTAAAGAAATTCTTTGGCTTCTACCATAAGTATTCATTAACTTTGCTAAACTTAAAAGTTAAACAAAAGAAATGAAACTCATCGTAGTAACAGCACCCACATTTTTTGTGGAAGAAGACAAGATTATCACGGCACTATTCGAAGAGGGGCTGGATATTCTACATCTGAGGAAGCCGGAAACTCCCGCCATGTATTCAGAACGGCTTTTAACGCTGATACCCGAAAAATACCATAAGCGCATCATTACCCATGAGCACTTCTACCTGCAGGAAGAGTTCAGCCTGATGGGGATTCATCTAAACACCCGCAATCCCAAAGAGCCCCACGACTATTCGGGCCACATCAGTTGCACCTGCCATTCACTGGACGAAGTGCAGAACAAGAAGCATTTCTATGACTATCTGTTCCTAAGCCCGATATATAATTGCATCACAAAGTCCGGAGTCACGTCCGGCTTCACAGCCGAAGAGTTGCGGCAAGCAGGAAAAAGTAAGGTCATAGACAGTAGAGTCATGGCTTTGGGAGGCATTACTCCCGACAACATACTGGAGATTAAGGATTACGGATTCGGTGGTGCCGTTGTAATGGGTGACTTATGGAATAAATTCAATGCCTGCACCGACCGCGATTATCTGGAAGTAATCCGCCACTTCAAGAAGTTGAAGAAAATGGCTGATTGAGCCTTCTTGGACTGGCAAATCAAAATTTACCGTACTCTTTGTATTCAATACCGGCAGGCAACGTGAAATAGAAGGTGGAGCCTTCCCCTTTCTTAGACTCCACACCGATACCTCCCCCATAGTGCTCCACAATAGATTTGGTGATGGAAAGCCCCAACCCCGTACCTTTGATATTGTAGTTCATCTTCACAAACCGTTCAAAGATGGCATGTCTTCCCACTTCATCGATACCACAGCCTGTATCTGCCACATAAAAATAGAAGTTATGGTTGCTCAATCTCCTGCAACCGATTTTCACACTGCCCATCTCCGTAAACTTCAAGGCGTTCCTCACCAAGTTACCTATGACTTGGGCAAAACGCACGCGGTCTACCACCAAACGGCATTGAGGCAGCCGTTCTACAAACTCCACCTGAATGCCCGTGGGATGCGAGCGCATATTCTCCGTCGTACAGACTTCATCAATCAGCGCGTTTACATCCACTTCTCCATCGTTATATTCCAGAGTATTTGCCTCAATCTTCGAATAGTCCAGCAAGTCATTGACCAGTTGCAGCAGCGAGTCCTTGTTATCATTAATCTCCTTCAGAAAAGCCATACGGGTTTCTCTGTCCAGATCATCCATTTCGGCAAGCATAGTTGTAAAGCCTACAATGGCATTCAAAGGAGTACGAATTTCGTGAGTCATATTAGCGATGAAAGCATTCTTCAGCTGGTTGGATTCTTCGGCAACCTCATTGATGCGCTGCAACGTCTTCAACCTTTTGCTCTTGCTGATGGAAATGATTATCATGATGACCAAAAGCAGAATGACAATTATCCCAAAACTATATACCAATGCTTCATTATTCTGATAGAAGTCATTCGTCCAAACATCGTATGCTGCCGTAATTGTCAATATCATCGTTTTTTGCTTGCTTATTGGAAACTATAAAATTATGGGAAGCAAATATACTAAAGAAAATACAAATAAATTAATAGAAACTACAGTTTTTTCCAACAAAATAGGCCGCATGCCATTACCAAGTAAAGCATGCAGCCCATAAATGTCATTATTCAGTATTATTGAAATCAGCCTTCAATGGCAGCCTGCGCCGCAGCCAGACGTGCAATAGGCACACGGAACGGAGAACAGCTGACATAATTCAAGCCAACTTTGTGGCAGAACTTCACAGAAGAAGGCTCACCGCCATGTTCGCCGCAGATACCGCACTTCAAATCCGGACGGATAGCACGTCCCTTTTCAGTAGCCATGCGCACCAACTGTCCTACACCATTCTGGTCGAGTACCTGGAACGGGTCTACTTTCAGAATCTTCTTCTCCAGATAAATCGGGAGGAAGGAAGCGATATCGTCGCGTGAATAACCAAATGTCATCTGAGTCAAGTCGTTCGTACCGAATGAGAAGAACTCGGCAGAGGAAGCAATGCGGTCAGCAGTCAAGGCGGCACGCGGAATCTCAATCATTGTACCTACTTTGAAGTCGATGCTGTCACCCACTTCTTCAAACAACTGGGCAGCCTCAGCACGAATCACTTCTTCCTGCTGCTTGAACTCATACAAGATGCCGGTCAGAGGCACCATGATTTCAGGATGGGTTTCAACGCCTTCCTTCTTCAATTCTAAAGCAGCACCCAGGATAGCACGCGTCTGCATCTGCGTAATTTCAGGATATGTATTTCCCAAACGGCAACCACGATGACCCAACATCGGATTATGCTCACAAAGCGCCTCAACACGTTGCTGGATATACTGGAGGCTTACACCCATCGTATCTGCCATTTCCTGCTGTCCCTTCAGGTCATGGGGAACAAACTCATGCAAAGGAGGGTCGAGCAGACGTACAGTCACCGGACAACCAGCCATTGCCTTGAAGATACCCTTGAAGTCAGCTTGCTGGTAAGGTAGAATCTTAGCCAAAGCCTTGCGACGTCCTTCGGCGTTTTCTGCTAGAATCATCTCGCGCATGGCTTTAATCTTCTCGCCTTCGAAGAACATGTGCTCCGTACGGCAAAGGCCGATACCCACCGCACCAAAATTGCGTGCCACTTCTGCATCGTGAGGAGTATCCGCATTGGTACGAACCTGTAGCTTCGTATATTTGTCTGCCAAATCCATCAGTTCCGCAAAGTCACCGGACAGCTCAGCCGCTTTTGTTTCCACCTTGTCTTTATATACTTCGCCGGTGCTTCCGTTCAAGGAGATATAGTCACCTTCTTTCAACAGTACACCATCCACTTCCACTGTACGCGCCTTGTAGTCTATATTCAAGGCACCGGCACCGGATACACAGCACTTACCCATACCACGAGCAACCACTGCCGCATGAGAAGTCATACCGCCGCGAGCAGTCAGGATACCTTCGGCAACTGCCATACCTGCCAAATCTTCCGGAGAAGTCTCGATACGTACCATCACCACACGCTTGCCGGCAGCATGCCATTCGGCAGCATCATCAGCAAAGAATACGATTTGTCCCGTAGCGGCACCCGGAGAAGCGGGAAGACCACGGGTCAATACCTTGGCTTGCTTCAGAGCTGTCTTGTCAAATACCGGGTGGAGCAGTTCGTCCAACTTATTGGGCTCACAACGCATCAATGCAGTCTTTTCGTCAATCATACCTTGATGGAGCAAGTCCATGGCAATCTTCACCATAGCGGCTCCGGTACGCTTACCGTTACGGGTCTGGAGGAACCAGAGTTTACCCTCTTGTACTGTAAACTCCATATCCTGCATATCACGGTAGTGATTTTCGAGTTTTGTCTGCAAAGCATCCAGTTCCTTATAGATTTCCGGCATAGCCTCCTCCATGGAAGGATATTTGCTGACACGTTCTTCTTCGCTTACACCGGCTAATTCAGCCCAACGTTGAGAACCGATTTTTGTAATCTGTTGCGGAGTACGGATACCGGCAACCACGTCTTCACCTTGTGCATTAATCAAATACTCGCCATTGAAAAGGTCCTCACCGGTAGCAGCATCGCGGCTGAAGCAAACACCCGTAGCAGAGCTCTCGCCCATATTACCGAATACCATAGCCTGAACGCTTACGGCAGTACCCCATTCGTCAGGAATTCCCTCCATCTTACGATACAAAATAGCACGTTCGTTCATCCAAGAGTTGAATACGGCACAAACGGCACCCCACAACTGCTCGTAAGCACAAGTCGGGAAGTCTTTTCCTGTTTGTTCTTTTACGGCAGCCTTGAACTTCTTCACGAGTTCCTTAAGGTCTTCCACCTCAAGCTCGCTGTCCAGCTTCACGCCTTTAGCATGTTTCACATCTTCTATAATAGCCTCGAACGGGTCTACATCTTCCTTGTTCACCGGCTTCATACCCAGCACCACGTCGCCATACATCTGCACGAAACGACGGTAAGAGTCCCATGCAAAGCGTGCATTGCCCGTCTTGCGCGTCAGGCCTTCCACCACTTCGTCATTCAAGCCAAGATTCAGGATAGTGTCCATCATGCCCGGCATGGAAGCGCGCGCACCCGAACGTACGGAAACCAGCAACGGATTCTCCACATCACCGAATTTGGAACGCATCAGTGTTTCCACATGGGCAATGGCTTGTTCAACTTCATTCTTCAACAGAGCAACGACTTTATCCTGCCCCATTTCATAATATTCCGTACAAACTTCTGTCGTTATTGTAAAGCCCGGAGGAACCGGAACCCCTATAAGGTTCATTTCTGCAAGGTTGGCACCTTTCCCACCCAAAAGGTTTCTCATATCGGCCTTTCCTTCTGCCTGGCCGTTACCAAAGGTATAAACTCTTTTTTTGTCCATAATATAAATTTAAAGTTTTTGATAGTGATTTTCTCTTTTTTCTGTTCGCAAATCTAAGTATATTTCGCAGACTAGAAAACTTTTTCAGAAAAAACTTTATGCTAAAATGCAATTTCGACATTGCAATCTTTAATATTTCATTTCATAGAGAGAAATCCCGAAAAAATGTCTATTTTTGCCGGAGAATTTATTAGATTGGTGTAAAAGTGGCAAGAAAGAGAAAAGAACTTCCCCTACTGGAGAAGGTGACAATTACGGATGTGGCTGCCGAAGGAAAAGCCATCGCAAAAGTCAATGATTTGGTGATTTTCGTACCATATGTCGTCCCCGGCGATGTAGTTGACCTGCAAATTAAGAGAAAAAAGCATCATTATGCTGAAGCCGAGGCTGTGAAATTCCATGAATATTCGGTAGTACGGGCAGTTCCATTCTGCCAACATTATGGTGTATGCGGCGGTTGTAAATGGCAGGTTCTCCCCTATTCCGAGCAAATCAAGTATAAGCAAAAACAAGTAACGGACAACCTCACCCGCATCGGCAAAATCGAATTGCCGGAAATCTCTCCGATATTAGGTTCAGAAAAAACTCAGTTCTACCGGAATAAACTGGAGTACACTTTTTCCAACAAACGTTGGCTGACGACAGAAGAGGTTCAGCAGAATGTAGTGTACGAACAGATGAATGCCGTAGGCTTCCATATTCCCAATGCTTTCGATAAAGTGCTTGCCATAGAAAAGTGCTGGTTGCAGGACGATATATCCAACCGCATCCGCAATGCGGTACGCGACTATGCCTACCAGCACAACTATTCCTTCATCAACCTGCGTACGCATGAAGGAATGCTACGCAATATGATTGTGCGTACCTCTACCACCGGCGAACTGATGGTAATCCTCATCTGCAAGATAGAGAAAGAGGAGGAAATGGCTCTGTTCAAGCAAATGCTGCAATACATAGCAGATACATTCCCCGAAATCACTTCCCTGCTATACATTATTAATAATAAGTGCAACGATACCATCACCGACCTCGAGGTACACACCTTCAAGGGAAAAGACCACATCTTCGAGGAAATGGAGGGACTGCGCTTCAAGGTAGGTCCCAAATCTTTCTATCAGACCAACTCCGAACAAGCCTACAACCTCTACAAAGTAGCGCGCAACTTTGCCGGACTGACCGGTAACGAGCTTGTTTATGACCTTTATACCGGCACGGGTACCATTGCCAATTTCGTATCCAAGCACGCACGCCAGGTAATCGGCATAGAATATGTGCCCGAAGCCATTGAAGACGCCAAGGTCAATGCCGAGATTAACGGAATTAAAAATACATTGTTCTTTGCCGGAGATATGAAAGACATGCTGACACAAGACTTCATCAACCAATACGGCCGTCCCGATGTCATCATCACCGACCCTCCCCGTGCCGGAATGCACCAGGATGTAGTGGATGTCATTCTGTTTGCCGAACCCAAACGCATCGTATACGTCAGCTGTAATCCGGCTACGCAGGCGCGCGACCTGCAACTGCTCGATGCGAAATATAAAGTGAAGGCCGTTCAACCGGTAGACATGTTCCCGCACACCCACCATGTGGAAAACGTAGTATTATTGGAATTAAAAGATTGAAAGTCCAAGTAGTTTTCAATCGTAAATTGTAAATTGTCTAATCGTAAATTAAAACCAGTCGTGGCAAAAGAAAAAATTACAGCAAGAGCCCGCACACAATATACGGACTACATGGTGAAGGAACCGATGGAGCTCATGGAGTTTCTGGCAGCTAAAATGCCGGACGCCAGCCGCACCAAGCTGAAATCATTGCTAAGCAAACGCATTATATATGTGGACAGCGTTATCACTACACAATACAATTTTCCCCTGAAACCGGGTATGAAAGTACAAATCAGCCGTGAGAAGGGACGTAAAGAGTTCAACCATAAACTGATGAAGATTGTATACGAGGATGCCTATATCATCGTGATAGAGAAGATGCAGGGTTTGCTGTCCGTCAACACTGACCGGCAAAAGGAACGTACCGCCTATACCATCTTGAATGAATACGTGCAACGCTCGGGCAAGCAGCACCGTGTACACATCGTGCACCGCCTGGACCGTGACACCTCCGGCTTGATGATGTTTGCCAAAGACGAGAAGACCCAACGTACACTACGCGATAACTGGCATGACATTGTAACAGACCGGCGATACGTAGCCGTAGTGGTCGGCGAGATGGAAAAAGATGCAGGAACCGTGGTTTCTTGGTTGACAGACCGTAAGCTGTATGTATACTCCAGCCCGACAGATGACGGGGGACAAGAATCCATTACGCATTACCGTACCATCAAACGAGCCAATGGATACTCTCTCGTTGAACTGAACCTGGAAACGGGACGAAAAAACCAGATACGTGTACACATGCAGGATTTGGGGCATCCCATTATCGGCGACGGACGCTATGGACTGGAAGACGTAAATCCTATCGGACGCTTGGCCCTGCATGCTTTCAAACTCTGTTTCTATCATCCCGTCACGGGAGAGCTGATGCGGTTTGAAACACCTTATCCGGGAGAGTTCAAGAAATTGGTTTTGAAGAATAAGTAAAAAGCTGACATACAATAAAAAACGGAGCAATTGATTTGCTCCGTTTTTTATTGATAAGCATGTCGTCATTGCCGACGCATACGAAAAGGCTGTCCGTGAATATTATCTTGATATTCCCTCCAGCTATTATACCAAGTACCACTGAAAGAATAAGAATCAGCCATGGCTCCTTCAATGTAAGCCATGCTGCCATCATCATAGAATTCCAATTCCATCAGATTGTAAGCCCCACTAACCCAATTCCATCTGAAAAGCAAATAATTCGGGTCGCCATATGAACCAATAGTACCTTGGTTGCGCGCGTTAAAGGTCATAATCGTCCCCCTACCCCAAGTATATGCCCCGAAATCTATTTCTTCAGATGTATACCATTCACCGGGCAGATTATATTCCGTTTCTTCCTCACTATCACATGATGTCAATCCTAATACAAGGACAAACAACAATAACATTTTTGTGTATTTCAACATATTATTCATAAGCCATACTTTATTTATAATTAGCATCTACCATCATAACAACCACTCCATCCAGTTTACCGGATAAATAATGTTCGCGCACCCATACATTATCAAAGTACTTGATTTCACCGGCACCATAATTCAGAGTCAACCCCTCCATAGACTTATCCATCCATTTCCAAGTAAAAGTACGTGAAGTCGTTTCATAGGGACGGGACTCGCCTCCGCGATAATACTCCCAGATTTCCTGTCCAGAATTATCAGCCTTGGCAAACTTCAGCTGATGACTGCATAACACTTCAACTCCATCTTTGTTTTCCGTCTGATATTCTTCTATCCACGTCTTCCCACACAATTTGTCGTCGCTATTCTGCATGGTATAATATACATCATCCCCACAAGACGCCAGCCCAATCGTAAATACACACAACAGCAATATCTTCACATAATTCAAAGTCTTCATAAGTTATCGAGTTTAGTTAATACTTGCGGACAAACATACACAAAAAAAATGAAACACTTAATACTTCGCCTGAAATTTCTTGTAGAAGACAAGGAATAAAATAAATCCCATCAGTGCAAACGGTACGCCTGCCAATGCGGGATAACGGTATCCTCCACTCAAGGCAAGACCTCCGATATAGGCTCCGATAGCATTCCCCAAATTGAAGGCCATCTGCACACAAGCGCCTCCCAACATTTCTCCTCCAGGGGCCACACGAATCATCAACACCTGCTCCGGACTGGAGACGGCAAACAAACCTGCCGTACAAAGCGTCATCAATATTGCCGAACACCACGGATGGGGAGAGAGTAAAAATATCAATAATAAAATAACACATATCATCCCTTGCACCACCGTACCGACCTTCCCCGGAGTGTACCGGTCGGACATGCGCCCACTGACCAGATTGCCGACAACCATTCCGAATCCTGCCAGTACCATCAGTGCCGTAATGCTGTCCGCACTAAAACCGGAAACCTCAGTCAGCAACGGAGTGATATAGCTATACCAGCAGAATACACCACCGTTGCCCAAAGCTGTAGCTCCCAATATGAGCCACGGCGCCGGCTTTTTCAAAAAACGGAACTGTCCTTTAAATCCCGTGTCTTTCAGACCTTCGACCTGCGGTACCCAACGCCAAATGTAGTACAATGTTATCAATCCCCAGGCACCTACCAGCAGAAACGTGGCACGCCAAGACAGCGTATGGCTCAACGAAGTACCCAACGGCACCCCAAACAGATTGGCCACAGTCATTCCCGCTATCATAATTGAAACCGCCTCCGAGCTTTTCCCCTTATCAGCCAATTTTCCCGCAACAATGGAAGCCACCCCAAAATAAGCGCCATGAGGAAGTCCGGAAACAAAACGTCCCAACAGCAAGACCCAATAATTGGGTGCCATAGACGCACAAATATTACCCACAATCATTAATGCCATCAAGACCAGCAGAATCTGCTTCAACGGGCGTTTACGGGCCAGGAGCAGCATGGGCGCACCAAAACAAACACCCAACGCATACGCAGAAATGAAATGACCGGCCACGGGAATGCTGATTCCCAAATCAGTAGCCACATAGGGCAAAATACCCATCATCGTAAATTCGGCAATCCCTAGCCCCAATGTGCCGAACGCCAATGCAATAAGACTCTTCTTCATACCTTAAAAAACAACCTATATTTTTTACCGGGCGCAAAGATAATGACATTGCATTCTCCAAATAAAAAGGATACCGAATTATTTTCAGTATCCTTCTTCATTTTTTATCTTATATCAATTGTATACCCACCTTTAAAGACTCCTCCCGGCGCCAAGTGCTGCATCCAGTCCTTATCCTTATATTCGCCCTTATAATGGGCACGGTCACAACGCCCGTACCACGGCTCGATGCAGACAAACGGAGCATTCTTGGCCGGAGGCGACCACAACCCCACCACCGGAGTGTCGAAATACAGACTGAGATAGGGCTTCTTCTCCTTATTATATAATGTAACTTCTTTCACTTGACTGTTTTCCAGAATCAGGGCATCTTTATCAAAGGAGTGGATGTCCAAAGGCAGCAGGCCATCTGTCAACTCAAGCAAATATTCCTTATCCGGAGCGGCACATCCTTTCTCGGAGATAAGGATATAGTGCAAACCTTCCGTCTTATCAAAGCCGAAATATCCACGGTCCGTTGTCTCCGCATCATAGTCCGGGTAATAGAAAGCCAGATGGGCCCCTATCTGGAAGTGCATTTCGCGTGTTCCGGTATTGATGACTTTCCAAAGCACCTCAATCTTCTTTCCCTCTATCCGATAGCCTATCTCAAGGCAAAACGGGAAAGGATATTTCTTGCGTGTTTCCTCACTGTCAACCAGTCGATAACGCACTTCATCTTCCAGTTCAAGCATCAATTCAAAATCCATATCGCGGGCAAAACCGTGTTGCGTCAATGCATAGGAAACGCCTTCGTGGCGGTATTCATTCTCCCAAACGCTGCCTACAATGGGAAAAAGCACCGGAGAATGCCGTTTCCAGAAAGCGGGGTCTGCCTGCCAAAGATATTCTTTTCCATCATGCAAGATACTGCATAACTCGGCCCCATGTGGGGAGACTTTAATTGTCAGTTCTGAATTAGAAAGTGTTTTCATATCATATATCATTTTGTTATTTTCTCATATAGTGTGGCATCTCTCCGGGTATTTCCATCGAAATCTCCACCAGGCCACCGACTACTCCGTCCTGTTTCCATG
Source organism: Bacteroides sp. AM07-18 (assembly GCF_003602695.1). Taxonomy (NCBI): domain Bacteria; kingdom Pseudomonadati; phylum Bacteroidota; class Bacteroidia; order Bacteroidales; family Bacteroidaceae; genus Bacteroides; species Bacteroides sp. AM07-18. The sequence continues at coordinate 143,600 of NZ_QTLM01000001.1, read as the reverse complement.
CCGTCTGATAAATCATTTTCTTGACACCGTTCTTCTCAATGGTGTAGGCATTCACTTCCCCCGTCTCCAGCAGTTCGCGTATCTTGGCCTGCGATTGCGGGTTGTGGCAATCAAAGAGATTCTTGCCTATCAGGTCACCGTGTTTGGCAAACGTACGGCATGCTTTCTCGTTCATATATAGGATGATTCCCTTTGTGTCGCATACAGTTACGGCACAGTTCATTTCATTGGCCCATTCGTACATAATTCTTTATTTTTAATTGGCTATTTTCTATGCACTTGAAATACATTTACAGAAAACTCTTCAAAGTCAAATGTCCTTTTCTCTATCGAATTATTATTGCATTAATCCTCCTTCTATGAAGAAAACGACTTCATTCAATCGTTCTTTATTCGATTCTTCATCTTTGAAAATAGCTGGAGTGAAGATTATCCTATCTTGAATCAGATTATCTACCAAATCCCACATGATTTCATGGTACAGCATCACCATTGCCACTTTTTCATTGTCAATACCATATTGGCTTGCTAAGGAGCCACAATTATTCTTTAGTTCCGCACTGATAGAGTTTACCAATTTTTCAGTTATTTGATGAAAGCGGTCTTGCCGTTTCTTTATAATAGGAAATAATACATCTCCATTATCATCTACCAGCCCATAAGGTTTTAACTGAGAAACGAGTTTGGCATCTGTTACTTTTCCGAATTGTGCTATTTCATCAGCACAATGGTCCATAATGTCGTTGTCAGGAGCAATGCCGCTATTGATGTAAGTCAAAATCAAATTCTGTTCTCCGAAACCATTCGTACCGCATGCAAAGCCATTTCTTGATTCGTATAATACCCAGTAACAGCCACTCCAGCTTGTATAATTGTCAACATCCTCAAACAAGACTAACTTTGTCCACATTTTTCCATCCAGAAGGTATGAAAAAACAAGTGAGAGTACATTGTTCTTGAATCCCATTTCACTGATAGTTTGTGCCAATGATATAAAGTCTGCCTTTGTTTTGACATACATGGATTCAGCAATCTCCTTACTTAAGCTTCTTAGAGAATTGGTCTGTTCTTTGTCAAGAATGGGTATAGTAGCTTCCCATTTTCCTTTTGTTTTACTGACAAGTCCACCTACTTCCAATAACAATAATTGGCTATCAGAGCATTTAATACCCATTTCACGAAGTTCGGCTTGAGTACGTGGAGTCCGTAAATTGTATAGTATTTCCCAATTATTATCTGGCGTTACATAGTCTTCGGGCTGATGTCCGTTCACTGCAACAAACTGGGTTGCTTCCCATTCGCTATAAGGTCTTATCGATATTTGTGCTTTAATCATTGTGGTAACGGACAATAAGGCAAACAACAATAATAAGTCCGGATAATGTTTCATATATCGCTTAATTTTAGTTTTGTTCATCATTCATGCACTTCTCTTATGTAACAAAGATAACGTTTTTTTCAATTCCTCTCTCAAACCTATAACAAAAAACTTCCCGACTACCAATAAAAAACTTCCTAACTACTAATAGTAAAGTTTGCAAGTATAGAGATAAAGAATTACCTTCGCCCTTGGTTTGTCTATCCCAAGCCTTGGGATAGAAATCCCCAACCTTGGCATACACATCCGCAACCTTGGGACAAACTCTGTAAGCCCCAATAAACAAACGAACCTCATAACAACGCTACCATCATGGCAGAATACAACATGCAGGAACTGAACCTGCCGGGAGAAGACGGCAAACGCATTCTCTACCCACGAATGAAACTATACGGGCAGGTGGACTTGGAAACCATCACCGAAAAGATAGCATACGCCTCATCCTTCACACGAGGAGACATCATCGGACTGGTGCAAGCCATCACCGACGAAATAGCCTACCAAATGGGGCAAGGTTACTCCGTGAAGATTGACAACTTAGGAGTATTCACCCCTGCCCTCGGTCTGCGGCAAGACCGTGAACGGGAGACGGGCGAAGAAGGAGACACCAAGCGAAACGCCGTCAGCATCTGCCTGAAGGACATACATTTCAAGGTGGACAAAGAACTACTGTACCGTACCGCTCGCCATTGCCACCTGAAACGTTCCACCGACAAATTCCAACGCTCCTCACAAGTGTTTTCTCCGCAGGAACGGCTGGAACGGGCAAAAAAATACCTGGAAAAGAACAGCTTCATGACCCAAGCCGACTATTGCCAACTGACCGGCTTATTGAAGTCCGCCGCCTCCCGCGAGTTGCGCGAATGGATAGCCAATCCCGAATCGGGCATCGACTACAAAGGACGAGGAACACACAAGATTTATATTCTAAGGAAACCATAACCCACATCCATTGAAGTAACAAAAACAATGAAAATACTACATACCAGCGACTGGCACCTGGGACACACCCTCTACAACTACGACCGCACCGCCGAGCAGCAATCCTTCCTACGGCAACTCACCCGCATAGTAACCGAAGAGCAGCCCGACGCCATGGTGGTAAGCGGAGATATCTACCACTACTCCTCTCCCGCTGCCGCCACGCAGAAGATGTACACCGACGCCATGCTGAACATTCACCAAGCCTGCCCCGGAATGGCCATCGTAGTCACCGCCGGAAACCACGACAGCAGCTCCAAATTGGAGATAGACAGCAGCCTCTGGCAGCACTTCGGCTTGAACGTTGTGGGAAACATCGAACGTACAGCCGAGGAAGTGAATCTGGACAAGCACATCATCGAGATAAACAATGAAAAAAAGACAATAGGCTACGTCATTGCCGTGCCCCACGTCTATCCGCAAAACTTCCCCCTGCTGGACACTGAAACACCGCGCGACCAACGACAGGCACGCTTCTTCCAGGCACTGCTGGACGAAGTGAAGAAACGGAATACGGCACAGCTTCCCGTCGTCCTCATGGCCCATCTCTCCATTGAAGGCAGCGACCGTAGCGGGCACGATGAGAGTATTGGCGGAATAGAGTATGTTCCCCTCAGCGCTATGGGAGAAGGATACGACTACCTGGCACTCGGACACATCCATTGCCCTCAGGACATCAAAGGCAGTCATCACCACGCACGCTATTGCGGCACTCCCCTCCCCGTCAGCTTCGACGAAACCTATCCGCACTCCGTCTCCATCATCGAGTTGGAGAAAGGGGCAGAACCACAAATCAGTACAAGGGAAATTGAAAATCCGATTCCGCTCGTCACACTTCCACATGACCCGACGCCTTTCGAAGACGCCTTGAAACTGCTGGAAGAATATCCGGAAGAGAAACCTGCATACCTCCGTCTGAATGTGCTGACAAAAGGTTACCTGCCCCCCGACTGCAACGAAAAAGCCTCGAACGCCGCCAAAGGCAAGGCATGCAAATATTGCTACATCAAGACTACCCGAGAGCGGCAGGCCGACACTGACGAGAGCAAGCATATCTCCATCCAAGAGATGCAGGAAATGTCTCCCCTGGAAATAGCCAGACTCTACTACCGCGAAACCGAAGGAGAAGACATGGATGTGGAGCTTTGCCAGTTGATGGAGACTGTCGTGCAGAAAGTAAAAAGTAAGAACAACCCATAATCATCCGTCTGCAACATGAAACTCCGGAAACTCACCATAAAGAACCTTGCCTCCATAGAAGATGCTGTCATCGACTTTGAGAACGGACCGCTAAGCGAGGAATCCCTTTTCCTTATCTGCGGCGAGACGGGTGCAGGGAAGACAACCATTCTCGACGCCATCTGCCTGGCACTCTACAACGAAACGCCCCGCATGGACCATGCCGAGAACGAAAAATACAAAGACCTGAACCAGACTTTCTCTGCCAAAAAGGAAGACGTTGCCATCAACGACAGCCGGCAACTGATGCGCCGTAACACCAGTGAAGCATGGACGGAGCTGGAGTTTACCGGCTCGAACGAAACGCCCTACACCGCCCGATGGTACGTGGCACGGGCACACCGCAAGATTTCAGGAGCCGTGCAGGATGTGCGCTGGACACTGGAAAACAAGAAAAGCGGCATACAGCTCAACAAAAAGAACGAGATAAAGGCAGAAATACAAGCTGCAGTGGGGTTGACCTTCGAACAATTCTGCCGCACCACCATGCTGGCGCAAGGCGACTTCACCAAGTTCCTGCAAAGCAAGGAAAGCGAAAAATCGGATATTCTGGAAAAGCTGACCGGTACAAGTATCTACTCCGAAATAGGTGCCGAAATATATGCCGCCACCAAGGAAAGACGGACGGAATACGAAAACCAGAACCGGAAGCTGGAAGGCATCCACATCCTGGCAGAAGAAGAAGTCACTGCAATCAAGGAAGCCATAGCCACGCAAAATGCCGGAGTCAAGGAAGCCAATGAGCAGAAAACTACCGCCCTCGCAAAACGGGACTGGCTGAAGAAATACTCCGAACTCCTCCTCACCCGTGAACAGCAAAAGAAGATGTGGGAAGGGAAGCAAGCGCAACTGCAATCGGACGAATTCAAACAGAAAGAACTCCTGATTAAAGAATGGAATGCCACCGCCGACGCCCGCAACTGGCTCTCTACCTTGAAACAGCAGCAACAGCAGCAACAACAGAACCATGCACAAGCCGGGATACTGAGAGCATCCTTTGCCCGGCTGGACGGAGGAAGCAAGTGGCTATGCGGTTTCCTGAAAGAGCAAGAAGACAAGCTGCATCGTGCCGAGAAGTATTTGCAAGAGCATTCGCCCTTACTGCCCATGTTCGAGCAAAGCCAATCCATCATTACCGGCCTAAAATCCGCACTCGATGCCCAAACACGCATCGGCACCTACAACGCGCACCTTGAAAGACTTGCCGCGCAACAACCCGTAAAAGTCAAGGAGCGTACCGACAAGGAAGCTGCCCTCACCCGGAAAGAACAAGAGAACCATACATTGCAAAACGAAATAAACCTCCGGAACAAGCAGCTTGAAACCATGGACCGCCCTGCCCTGCAAGACAAGAAAAACAAACTCGATGCCGGACGGGAGAACCTGCTGCAAGCATTGAGCGCCTTGTCTTTACTGGCTGAAACGGAAAGGACACTGAACGAGGCAAAGGAAAACGAAAAGGCTTTGAACGCCAAAGTGGAGGCGTGCCAAAAGCAATACGTCCTCCTGCAAACGGCATTCGACAGCAAGAAAACAAGTTATGATGACATCCGCACCCTCTACGACAAGCAAAAGGAAGCCGTAGAAGAGTGGGCAAAGGAAACACGCTCCCGGCTTGTCGTCGGGGATACTTGCCCCGTGTGCGGACAAGAAATAAAATCGCTTTGCAAAGATGAAGATTTCCAGTCTGTCCTTGCTCCCATACGCACCTCCCTGGAAACAAAAGAGAAAGAATACAAGGAAACCGAGCAGGCATTGAACAACAACCGGACAGAATCCAATACCTACGGAACGCTGGCAGAGAATGCCCGTCAGTCCACAGCAAGAGCGCTCCGGAGCTACAACCTTGCCCACACTGACGCACAGGCCAAATGCGCCCAATGCAACGGCGTCGGCCTCTCCACAACCACCGGCGAAACCCTGAAGAAGCTACTGGAAGAGAACAAGCTGGAAGCAGACAAACTGAACGAAAAGCTCACGGAAGTTCAAATGCTCAGCACACAAATCATAGCTCTGCAACGGCAAAAGGACGAATGCCAGAAACATGTGGACGCTGCACGCCAAGCCTTCAACTCTGCCGACAGAGTGCTGAATGAGCTGAAAAACAGCATCGTCAATTACGAGTCGCTCACCGCCAACGAAAAGGAGAACATACGTGCCACCATGGACCGCGTCACTCCCCACATCCTCTGGGAAGGATGGAACACGGAATGGGAGAACTCCCCCCTCTCCTTCATTGACCGCCTGACACAAGCTACGCGCAACTACCAGCTGGCGCAGGAAAAACAAAGAGAACTGAAATCCACCATTGCCCTTATCCACAAAGAGCTGGAAGGGATAAACATCAACAAGGAAAGCATCGATGCCGCATTCCCCGACTGGCGCAACGCACCTGCAGCAACACAGGAAATAGAAATCAAGGACCTGGGGATTGCCTGGAATAATCTGAATACACAAGCAAGCGGACTGAAACAAAGCATATCCTCCACCGCAGAACAAATGGCAAGGCTGCAAAAGGATTTAACCGGGTTCTATGCCGCCAACCCCACTCTCGACGAGGAGCGTATCACCGTCCTATCCGCTTGGTCCGGCTCCCGGATAGAAGCATTGCGTGCCTCATTGCAGACACTTAAAGAGGAAGAAGTAGCTGCATCGACCGCCTTTCATCTGGCCACCGGACAAGTGGAAGAGCACATCGGCCGGAAGCCCGAAATAGAAGAAAACGAAAACCTCGAAACCCTGGATGCACTCATCGCGAATCTCGAAGAAAAGATAACCGTCGGCAACCAATCCATCGGCCAACAGAAGTTACGCCTGGAAGAAAACACCCGTAACATCGACCGGATAAAGGAAGAAAAGGAACGTGCCGACCGGTTACGCGAAGAGTATCTGAAGTGGGACCGCCTCTGCCGTCACTTCGGTGACGAACGGGGAAAGAACTTCCGCAACATAGCCCAGAGCTTCGTCTTGAAAGAACTGCTGGCAGGCGCCAATTTCTATCTGCAACGCTTGACCGACCGCTACGAACTGGAATGCCAGGCCGGTTCGCTCACCATCCTGCTGCGCGACTTCCATCAAGGAGGTGCGGCACGTCCGGCATGCACCTTATCGGGCGGCGAAAGCTTCCTGGTATCTCTGTCGCTTGCCCTCGGGCTTTCTTCCCTCAGCCGCCAAAGCCTCTCGGTAGACACACTGTTCATCGACGAAGGTTTCGGCACACTGAGCAGCGACTACCTGAACACCGTGATGGACACATTGGAAAAACTGCACCGGATGGGTGGCAAGAAGGTAGGCATCATCAGCCACGTGGAAGGACTGAAAGAGCGTATAAAGACCCAGATACAAGTACGGAGAATAGACAGTTCAAGAAGCGAAATAGAAGTAGTGAATACCCTCTAAGCCGGCATCGGGATAAAGAAAACGAATGTTTTTTCGGCTCTTGATAGTACAAGCACCTGCATTATTGTGTATTTTTGCAGTCTCATAAAAAAGAAAAGACAATGAAAAAGTTCATGAAAGGAGTCCGGTTTACTCCTAAAAACTATTCCGACGAAGTAGAAGCCAAAATTCAACATTATAAGAAAGAAGGATATAAACTGCCGATGCGAAGCGCACTCCGTACCGAGGAACAGTTGGCCGGTATCCGCGCAAGCGCCAAAATCAACACGGCCCTGCTGGATTATCTCTCCGAGAACATTCGCGAAGGCATGTCCACAGCCGAAATTGACCATATGGTGTATTGCTTCACCACAGACCACGACGCCATCCCCGCCCCCTTCATGTACGAAGGCTTCCCCAAAAGTGTGTGCACCAGCATCAACGATGTAGTGTGCCACGGCATTCCCAGCACCAAGGAATTCTTGAAAAGCGGTGACATTGTAAATGTCGATGTATCCACCATTTACAAAGGTTACTTTGCCGACGCATCACGCATGTTCATGATTGGCGAAGTCAGCCCCGACATACAGAGGCTGGTGCAAGTCACCAAAGAATGCCGTGACATAGGCATACAGACCGCACAGCCCTGGGCACGCCTCGGTGACGTAGGCGCCGCCATCCAGGAGCATGCGGAAAAGAACGGATACAGCGTGGTACGCGACCTCTGCGGACACGGCTGCGGCGTCAAGTTCCACGAAGAACCGGATGTGGAACACTTCGGTAAACGTGGTACGGGCATGCTGATAGTACCCGGCATGACGTTCACCATCGAGCCGATGATTAACATGGGAAGCTACGAAGTCTTTATCGACGAAGCCGACGGATGGACCGTCTGCACAGACGACGGACTGCCTTCTGCCCAATGGGAAAGCCAAATCCTGATTACTGAAGACGGAAACGAAATATTGACACAATAAGGCGGACACTTCAAAACATCTATGGAAATATTATTACTGATTATAGGGATAATCATTGGAACCGTAGTCGGCTATCTGGCGGCAGACCGCAAGTCAGCCGCACTGAGGGCGGAAATCAGCGGGACAAAGAAGGAAATAGAATTATTGAAGCTGCAGAAGGAAGAAGCCGAAGCGTTGCACAAGCGCATGAACACCGAGTTCGAGAATCTCTCCAACCGTATCTTCCAGAGCAAAGCCGAAGACTTTACCAGGCTGAATGCCGAACACCTGGGCAATCTGCTCCGTCCGCTGGGCGATAACCTGAAGGACTTCCGCCAAAAGGTGGAACAAGTATACAGCACCGAAGCCAAAGAACGCTTCTCGCTGGGTGAACGCATCAAGGAACTGATGGAGCTGAACAACCGCCTCAGCGAAGATGCCAACAACTTGACCCGTGCCCTGAAAGGAGACTCCAAGATGCAAGGCAACTGGGGCGAAATGATTCTGGAACGTCTGTTGCAAGCCTCCGGACTGATTGAAGGCGAACACTACTTCCGCCAGGAGTTTCTAAAAGACGAACGGGGCGAAGCCATCATCAACGAGGAAAGCGGGCAGAAGATGCAGCCCGACATCATCGTGAAATACCCCGACGAACGGGAAATGATTATCGACTCCAAAGTGTCGCTGACTGCCTATGCTGCCTACACCTCTGCCGAAAGCAAGGAGGAGCAGGCACACTTCCTGAAAGCACACCTGCAATCTGTCCGCTCCCACATCGACGAGCTCAGCCATAAAGACTACTCGCATTACGACGCCCAATCACCGGATTTCGTTATGATGTTCATCCCCACCGAAGGTGCCTACCTCCTCGCCATCCAAAGTGATGCCCACCTCTGGGAATATGCCTACAACAAAAAGGTGGTACTGATGAGCCCCACCAACCTGATTAGTGCCCTGCGCCTCTCGCTCGACCTTTGGAAGAAGGAGAACCAGGTAAAGAATGTGCAGGCCATCATCAAGCGCGGCACCATCTTATATGAAAAGATTGCAGGCTTTACCGATACCTTCCTCGGTATCGGCGACCGGTTGGCCAGTCTGCAAAGGGATTACGACAAAGCCTTCAACCAGCTCTCGGACGGTAACGGCAGCGTAGTGCGCCAAGCCGAAATGCTGAAAGGCATGAGCCTCACTCCCAAGAAACGCATTTCTCCAAGATTGCTGCCCAAAGACACCATTCAAGAAGAAACAGAAGAGGAAAACAATAACATTCAATAAAACATCCAACATGAAAACTCTGAAAGACCGCATTCTCCTTCACCAAGAACCGTTCATACGAGGTCTGTGTCAACAGGAATTACCACCGGAGAAGTAACAGCCATTCTGGCAAATGCACCGATTCATATCAAGGAATAAAGAAAAAGCGACGAAGAATCCACTCCACTTTCTTTCAATAGAGAGGAAATGCCCCGAACAAAAAACTCCGGCAAAGCCCTGAAGGACAAGCCGGAGTTTTTTTATCTCAAGACGGACAAGGAAGATTATCCGCCAAAGTTATCGAACATCAGGTTCTGAGCCGGAACGCCGAGGTCGTCGAGCATCTTCTCAACAGCCTTCGACATCGGGCCGGGACCACACATGTAGTATTCGATGTCTTCGGGAGCTTCGTGGTCTTTCAAGTAAGTCTCGTAAATTACGTTGTGTACGAAGCCCGGAGTGTACTTCACGCCCGCTGCATCGGCTGCCGGATCGGGACGGTCCAGTGCAAGATGGAACTTGAAGTTGGGGAAATCCTTTTCAATCTGCAGGAAGTCTTCCAGATAGAACACTTCATTCAATGCACGTGCACCGTAGAAGTAATTCATCACGCGATCTGTAGTGTGCAGTGTCTTCGTCATATGCATAATCTGTGCACGCAACGGAGCCATACCGGCACCACCGCCGACCCACATCATCTCCTTCTTGGAGTCGAATATCGGATGGAAGTCTCCGTAAGGGCCACTCATGGTTACCTTATCACCCGGTTTCAGGGTAAAGATATAAGAAGAAGCGATACCCGGCATTACATCCATGAAGCCCGGGCCCTGGTCTTTCGGCTTGAACGGAGGCGTGGCGATACGTACCGTCAGCATAATGCGGTCGCCTTCGGCAGGATAGTTGGCCATAGAATAGGCACGGATGGTTTCTTCGTCATTGCGGCACTTCAAGCCCAGCAGACCGAATTTCTCCCATGCAGGCAGATACTCATCACCGATAAGGCTCTTGTCGATGTCCTTATCATAATCCATCGAATATTTAGGAATCTTAATCTGCGCATAAGAACCCGGAACGAAATCCATGTGCTCGCCTTTGGGCAATGCAACGATGAACTCTTTGATGAACGTAGCCACATTCTTGTTGGAGATAACCTCGCACTCCCACTCTTTTACGCCCAGTACGCTTTCGGGAACCTTGATGGCCATATCGCCTTTCACTTTCACCTGGCAACCCAGACGCCAGTGATCTTGTATTTGCTTACGGCTGAAGTGCGGAGTCTCAGAAGGCAAGATTTCACCCCCACCTTCCATTACCTGGCATTTGCACTGTCCGCAGGAACCTTTACCACCGCAAGCGGAGGAAAGGAACACACCGTTTACAGACAGCGTATTCAGCAATGTAGAACCGGAAGCTACGTCCAGTTCCTTGTCGCCATTGATAGTCAGTTTTACATTACCCGAAGGCACCAAGAAATTCTTGGCAACCAGCAGGATAACAACAAGCAGGATGACAACCACGAGGAATACTCCAATGCTTGCTAATATCATATTCATATCCATTGTTTTATTCCTTTCTTTTAGATGTTCAAACCAGAGAAACACATAAATGCCATTGCCATCAGACCTACAGTGATAAACGTGATGCCCAGTCCTTTCAGTGGAGCCGGAACGTCAGAATAGGCCATTTTCTCACGGATGGCAGCCAAGCCTACGATAGCCAGCAACCAACCGATACCGGAGCCCAACGCATAAGAGACAGCATCAGCAATGCCACCGATGAATTTCGGGTCGCTCTCACCCAGCGTGATGCGCTGCTGCATGAAAAGAGAAGCACCCATGATGGCACAGTTTACAGCAATCAGCGGCAGGAAGATACCCAGTGAAGCATACAGCGAAGGGCTAAAACGCTCTACAATCATTTCCACCAACTGAACGATAGCTGCGATTACAGCAATGAAAAGAATAAAGCTCAAGAAGCTGAGGTCAACGCCTTCAATGATTGCGTTGGCAGCCAGCACCTTTGTCTGCAATAAATAGTTGACCGGAAGCGTAACCACCAACACGAAAGTTACGGCGATACCCAGTCCTACGGCAGTCTTCACATTCTTCGATACGGCAAGGTAAGAACACATACCGAGGAAGAACGCGAATATCATGTTGTCCACAAAGATAGAGCGGACGAATAAACTTATTAAATGTTCCATATCTCTTCGATAAATTAAGAATTAAAGAATTAAAGAATTAAAGCAATGAGAACTTGTACTGCAGCAGAGCAGCCCATTTTTCATTCTTTCATTTTTCATTCTTCATTTATTTATTACTGCTTTTCCTGCAATTCTTTGTGACGTGCACGCTGATACCAGATGATGCAAGCGCAGAGAATCAACGCCATTGGCGGCATCAGCATCAAGCCGTTGTTCACATAGCCCAACTTCTGCAGAGGTTCATAGTTCAAGATGTTGAAACCGAGCAGCGTTCCCGAACCCAGAAGCTCGCGGAAGAAGGCTACGATTACCAGAATCTTGGCATATCCCAAACCATTACCCACACCGTCAAGGAAAGATTCCCAGGGACCGTTCTGCATGGCAAATGCTTCCAAGCGTCCCATCAGGATACAGTTGGTAATAATCAGACCTACATATACAGAAAGCTGCACACTTACATCGTAAGCAAAAGCTTTCAGAATCTCACTTACAATAGTTACCAACGCGGCAACAACCACCAGCTGAACGATGATACGGATACGGTTGGGTATCGTCTTGCGCAGCAGTGAAATCACTACATTGGAGAATGCTGTAATCACCGTCACTGAAAGCCCCATCACAATGGCAGGCTCCAGTTTGGCAGTAACAGCCAAAGCAGAACAGATACCCAATACCTGCACGGTAACGGGGTTGTTCAGTCCCAGCGGAGTAGAGAATACTTCTTTATTCTTCTTTGAAAACAATTGTCCCATATTCTTATTCCTCCTCATTATTATTAGTTAAAAAGTTCTTGTAGCTGCTCAGACAAGCCTTCAACATGGCATCCACACCTACAGAAGTGATGGTACCACCGGAAATGCCGTCCACCTGATAGTCAGGTTTCTCTACCTTGCCGTTCTTCACAACACCGAGGACTACCTCGCCGTTCTCCAACGTTTTCTTGCCGGAGAACTCTCCCTGGAAATGCGTGCTGGCGATTTCGGCACCCAGACCCGGAGTCTCACTGGCATGAGAGAAGTAAACACCATAAACGGTATCCTTGTCGCTGTTCAGCGCAACATATCCCCAGATAGCGCCCCAAAGACCGGCACCGTAAACGGGAAATACATATTTCTTCTCACCGTCAACCTCTGCCACGAATACGTGCAGACGGTTATTTTCTTTGGCTTCCTTCTCGTAAGCGGTAGCAAATGCACCGGTATTCTCTGTCAGAGTACCGTCAACGTTCATCAGCATATCGCCCTTTACATATTTATTATATTCAGCTTCGGCATCCTTCACGTCCTTGATGTTGAGTGCAGCAAGAATCTGCTTCTTCGTGTCAAGTTCCACATTCTTGTTCTGCGTCTCGCGCAAGGAAGAACTTACGAATGCCAGCAGGAATGCAACGATAACAACCATTACCGAAGCATAAATGATAGTATAACTATTACTATTGGTATTCATTTCTTTTCCGGTATTTAATTGTTAGACTTGATTGCACGTTTTTCGCGACGGCTGATGTTACCCTGTACCACACAGTAGTCAATCAGCGGAGCGAAGATATTCATCAGCAGGATGGCAAGCATCATACCTTCGGGGTAACCGGGATTGAGCACACGGATAATGATAGCCATGGCACCAATCAGGAATCCGAAGATGTACTTACCAGTCTCTGTACGTGCCGATGTAACGGGGTCGGTAGCCATGAACACGGCACCGAAGCAGAAACCGCCCAGCACGAGGTGTTCGTACCAAGGCATCTGTGCCATCGGAGTGTCGGGACCGATTGCATTGAACACCCATGCCATGAAGGCACCGCCTACGAATACGGAGAACATCGTTTTCCAGCTTGCAATGCCCGTCCACAACAGCAGAATGGCACCCAGAGCGATGGCGATAACGCTTGTCTCACCGATGGAACCCGGAATAAGGCCGGTCACCATGTCCCAGGAGAACTCCGGAACGGCGCCCGAGGTAGCGGCTGCACCCAACGGAGTAGCTACCGTCAGACCATCTACCGACTGTCCCAGACCGAAGATACTGTCGCCCGATACCCAAACGGCATCACCGGACATCTTCGTAGGATAGGCGAAGAATAAGAATGCACGGGTAATCAAAGCTACGTTGAACACGTTCATACCCGTACCACCGAATACTTCCTTAGCAAAAATTACAGAGAATGCAGTAGCCACCGCCAGAATCCACAACGGGCAGTCTACCGGAACAATCATCGGAATCAAGATACCGGAAACCAAGAAGCCTTCCTGAATCTCCTCCTTCTTCCACTGAGCCACTACGAACTCAATGCCGAGACCTACTACATAAGATACAATGATTTTTGGCAATACAGCCAGAAAACCGTAGATGAACATTTCCCAGAAGCCTCCGGCAGCACCGGTAGCGTGGAAATGCTGGTAACCTACGTTATACATACCGAACAGCAGCGCCGGTACTAACGCAATGACCACCATCGACATGATGCGTTTGCTGTCAATGGAGTCGTGAATATGCGTTCCCGATTTCGAAGTGGCATTGGGCACGAACAGGAATGTTTCGAAGCCATCAAACACCGAACGAAATGCGTGGAATTTGCCGCCTTCCTCAAAGTTCGGCTTTATCTTGTCGAGATAATTTCTTAACGCTTTCATTAATATATTTACGATTTTACGATTTACAATTTACGATTTGCCATACGCCCCGATTATGCCATTTCGGCACGAAGCATATCGAGCCCTGCACGTACGATGCGCTGCACTTCCACTTTGGAAGAACATACGAATTCGCAGAGAGCGAAGTCTTCGGGAGCTACTTCGTAGATGCCCAGAGCCTCCATACGGTCGATGTCACCTGCAATGATTGCTTTCACCAAGTATTCGGGGAAGATGTCCATCGGAAATACGCGGTCGTATTCGTTGGACATAATCATGTGACGTTCACCACCCTTGATACGGGCATCTATCACATATTCCTTCTTGCCCATCAACCAGCTGAAGTAAGAGCGGTTGACGCTGAACTGATTGAAACGCGGCATAATCCAACCCAACATTTCATGGATTTCATCTCCTTCGGGAATAACGGTCAATTGGCTGTCGAAAGAGCCGAGGAAGCCGTTCGGAGAAACTTTCTTACCGGTCAGCACGTTGCCGCTGATGTAGCGGAGGTCTTTGTCGGTAGTCACGTTACCTTTGAAAACGTTCGTCAACAGAGCGCCGACTTTCAGCTTGCAATAAGCGGGTTTCAACACTTCGGAACCCGTTACAGCCACCGTACGGGTCATGTCCACACGACCGGTATTCATCAGACGTCCGATGAAGAGTACGGCTTCGGCACTGATGGTCCAGACCGTTTCACTCTTCACTACCGGAGAGATGTGGTTAATCTGTACACCCACGTTGCCTGCCGGATGTGGTCCGTCAAAAGCTGTTACGGTAACGTTCTTTGCCTGCACAAGAGCAGCAGACTTTTGTTTTACACTAATACCCAGATACGTCTTTGCCATCTTTGACAAAGCGTCGAGTCCCGTCTGGAAGTTTGCTTCTTCTCCCTTCAGCGCGAATTCAAAATCGGGAGCCAGCGGATTGCTGTCGAAAGCCGAAATGAAGATAGCTTTCGGAGTTACCGTCGGATCAGCGATAACGTCGTACGGACGTTGGCGGATGAAAGCGAACATACCTGCTTGCAAAAGAGCTTCTTTTACTTGCTGGCCGCTCATCTTGGACGGGTCCATCTTGCCGAATTCCTCATAGTCTTGCTCAGTGGCAGCCTCTACGACGATGTTCAGCACCTTGCGGCGTGCACCACGCTCCACGCTTGTCACTACGCCGCTAACGGGCGAAACAAATTTCAATTCAGGATGATTCTTGTCGATAAACAAGGGTCCCCCGGCCATCACATATTCCTGCTCTTTGACCACCACTTTCGGAGTGATGCCTGTATAGTCATCGGGAACCAGCGAATAGAATCCCGGTTCCTTAACAGACACAAGTTCCTGGGCAGCAGCGCCTTTCAGGTTGATGTCAAGGCCTTTACGTAACTTAATTACATTTGCCATGCGTTTATTTAAAATAATGGTTTCATTAATTTGCCGCAAAAGTAGCAAAAAAGAACGTGAATAAAGAGTAAAAAAGAAAGGAATTACGGAGAAATTTCCGTAATCCCTTTCGTTAACGAACACGAGAACAAGGATTAGGGGTTAAGAATTAGGGATTAATACCCTGCGGAATCATAGTGCAGCCCACTAATCCTTAATCCTTAATCCCTAACCCCTAATCCTTATCATCACTTTTCTTCAGCGAACATCGGGTCCCATGCCGGCAGGCAGACGGGCTTTTGTTTAAACAGTTCCATCACTTTGGCGGGAACATACTTTGTCTCCACTACCAGACGGAACATGTATTCATTGAACCACTCGTCGGTCATGATGAGATGTCCCTGATAACCGGAAGCGGCTCCCCAACTGTTCTCTACCATCCATTTTACGGGCTTTCCGTCTTTGTTCAAGTCAACGGCCATCAAGGTCATGGCGTGGGAAGAGCCACTGGAGAAAGTCTGGATACGTTGCTTCTTGTCCATCCCGAAGGTGGTGCCCATCAGTGATTCGTAGTCATAGTTTTTCACATCGAGCAGACCGCGTTCGGAGTTCAGGAACTTGCCCACATCGCAAGAGAAGTACATCATGGTGCTGTCCTTCAAGGAGGCAATGGCCATCTCTTTGATGTCCTCTACGGGCAGGTTGACATAAGTCCAGTTCTTGCCGTCGTAACGGTGGCGGTCATAGTCTATTTCATAGCACTTGTAATACTCGCGACTGGGGTCGTTCATCAGCATTACGTAGTTGGTCAGCAGTTGTTTGTCTCCATATTTCTCAAGGAAAGACATGGGAGTGTGATGCTCTGTCTCCACAGGATTACCCTTGGCATCGTGGCGGACATAGTCGAACTCCGTGGGAGGTACACCGAGGTTCAGCACCAGCATGCGGTAGATGGTTCCGAGCATCGTAGTTTTCTCCTTCTCCAGAGCTTCGGGCTTGGCACCGGCGGCAGCCATGTCACGCAGTTGCAGACCATACTCTTTCAGCTTCAGAGAGATGAGGTTGGCCATGCGGGAGGTATTTTCACTGCTGTTTGTTTCGGGCATGGCATCTTTGGGAACAAGGCCGTATTTGGAAACAATGTCGGCCACACCGGTAAAGGTACCCCCATCGCTCAGCGGATGCTGGAAGAGCCATTCTACGGTCTTATCAGTCAGGGGACTCTTGGAGGTGTCGATGATGCCTTGCAAGAAGAGGTTTGCCTTCTCCAACTGGTCCCAGAAGAAGGGATAGACTTCGGAGAACTCGAAAGACTGGAAACCGTATTCGGCAAGAGTCTTGGCACGCATCACATTCAGCCCCGTAAACAGCCAGCAGCGGCCAGACGACTTCTGGTCGGTGATGCCTTTGGATTCTACCTTGATGGAGAAGTGGGTATCCATGCCCTGCATATTCTCCTGGTTGAGTGCCAGTTTACGGATGTCATTATTGCCTATGGCATTGCGGAGCGCCTTGTCGGCAGCCGTGCCTTGATAACTTTGCTTGATTTGTCCAAGCATTTCGGGGCTGATACCCCCTTTTCCCTCTTGTGCCTGCACAGAGAACAGTGCGGCACTCAGAACAATTACAGATAAAAATCGTTTCTTCATTCAGATTATGTGTTTTTAGTTATTGATGTCTTGCTTCGTGAAGCAGACAAAAGTAATGTCTTTTTTGATAATTTTAGTGACATCTTTAGATTTATTATCTATTACAGTGAAAACTATTCGGGATAAAATAGTTTCCTTTGCACCCACATTTCGTACGACATGAAAAGATATATACTAAGCATTATCGCACTGGTGCTGTTCGCCACCACCTTTTATGCCCAGGAACAGACTGCGGCCGCCACAAACGACAGCGTTCCTGCACTGACCAAAAAAGAACTACGCAAGCAAAAGGTAGCGCGTCGGAATCTGCATTACAATATTCTGGGCGGACCCAGCTACACCCCCGACTTCGGTGCCGTGCTGGGAGGAAGCGCCCTAATGACCTTCCGTATGAACCCCAGCGACACCACGCAGCTGCGCTCCGTAGTGCCCATGGCCATCGCCTTCATGTTCAACGGTGGCATCAATCTCTTCTCCAAACCGCAACTCTTCTTTAAGGGCGACCGTTTCCGTATCTTCGGAAAGTTCAGCTATAAAAATACGGAAGAAAACTTTTACGGCATCGGCTATAATACCAATAAAGATTATGTACGAAGCGACAGTACCAGCAAATACCGGTACAGCGGCGTGCAAATCAACCCCTGGTTCCTTTTCCGACTGGGCAACAGCAATATCTTTGCCGGACCTCAAATCGACATCAATTACGACCACTTGACGGAGCCCGGCAAGTTCTTGGTGGACGAACCCTCGTACAAAGAGGCAGGCGGTACGGCTAATGGCTATAACAACTTCAACTCCGGCCTCGGTTTCCTGCTGACATACGACAGCCGTGACGTCCCTGCCAACGCCTACCGTGGTATGTATCTGGATTTCCGCGGCATGATGTACGCCAAGTTCATCGGCAGCGACCAGACCTTCTACCGCCTAGAGATAGACTACCGCCAATACAAGTCACTGGGCAAGCGCAGGGTGCTCGCGTGGACGGCACAGACCAAGAACGTGTTCGGTGACGTCCCTCTGACGCAATATGCCCTCACCGGAACGCCTTTCGACCTGCGCGGCTACTACATGGGGCAATATCGCGACAAGTCCTCGCATGTGGTCATGGCAGAGTACAGACAGATGCTCAATACCGACCGCAGCACTTGGGTGAAGCGGATGCTCAACCACATAGGTTTTGTAGCCTGGACCGGCTGCGGCTTCATGGGCCCCACTCCCGGCAAGATAGAGGGTGTACTGCCCAACTATGGTGTAGGTCTACGCATTGAGGTACAGCCACGCATGAACGTCCGCCTGGATTTAGGCAAAAACACGGTAAACAACCAGATGTTGTTTTACTTCAATATGACAGAAGCGTTTTGAGTAACGCCCTGCCTACCTGCCCATCCCTTTCCTATGGAGAATGATGATTGAAAGCCTTTAATCGCCTCTCACTCACAAGGTTATTCAAGCTCACCTCTATAGGAAGCCCACTTCCTTATAACATCGGAACACCTTGAGAAACAAACATTTTATTTTTCTTTTCTTTTTCTTGCATCGGTAAAAGATTATCCATACTTTTGGCAATCACATTTCTTTTTATCAAAAAAGAAAGCAAACGAGCGGATACATGAAAGCCCTTGAAGTACTCTTCTGGATAAGTTTATTCATAGTGTTCTATACTTATATAGGATATGGTATACTATTATATATCCTGGTCAAGATAAAAGAATGTTTCCGTAAGCCTGCGCCCCGTCCGATGCCTGCCGACGATGCTTTACCCCCATTGACGCTATTTATCGCCGCCTACAACGAAGAAGATGTAGTGGATGAAAAAATGCACAACTGCCTGGAGCTGGATTATCCCGCCGACAAGCTACGCATCCTCTGGGTGACCGACGGCAGCAACGACCATACCAACGAACGCCTCTCCCACTGGCCGCAAGCCATCGTCCTCCACCAACCCCAACGCCAAGGCAAGACAGCCGCCCTGAACCGCGGTATACATTTCGTAGAAACGCCCCTTGTCGTGTTCACCGATGCCAATACTCACCTCAACCGCGAAGCCCTGCGGGAGATAGTGCACGCCTTCACCGACCCTAAAGTGGGATGCGTGGCAGGCGAAAAACGTATCGCCGTGCAAAGCAAGGACAATGCTGCCTCGGGGGGAGAAGGGCTATACTGGAAATACGAATCCACCCTCAAAGCGCTCGACGCACGCCTCTATTCGGCAGTAGGCGCAGCGGGTGAACTGTTTGCCGTGCGCCGCGAGCTGTTCGAGGAAATGCAGACAGATACGCTGCTCGACGACTTCATACTCTCCCTGCGCATCGTCATGCAGGGACACACCATTGCCTATTGTGCCAATGCCTATGCCGTAGAAAGCGGCTCGGCAGACATGCGCGAGGAAGAAAAGCGCAAGGTGCGCATCGCTGCCGGGGGCTTGCAGTCCATCTGGCGGCTGCGTCCGCTGCTCAACCCATTCCGTTACGGCACATTCTGTTTCCAATATATTTCCCACCGGGTGCTGCGCTGGTCGCTCACTCCTATCCTATTGTTCCTATTGCTTCCCCTCAACACAATTCTCATCTTTACGACAAGCACGCCATTACTGTATGCCATCATCTGGCTGTTACAAGCTCTTTTCTACCTCATGGGAAGTTGGGGGTACTACCTTTCAATGAAGCATATAAAAAACAAGATACTTTTCATCCCCTACTATTTCCTCTTCATGAACGTCAACGTCATACGAGGATTCAACTACCTGCACAAGCGCACAGGCAATGCAAGCGGCGCATGGGAGAAGGCCAGAAGGGCATGAAACTAATACTGTAAGAATGAAAAACATTTTGAAACAAGCTGAAAACGCTGAGAGACTGTTGAAGCTGACGTCCGACACCATGATTCTTCTGGACAAAGACGGTATTTGTGTGGATATTGCAGTTTACAACATCAATCTCTGGTTCTTGAAGGAAGACCAGTTGCTGGGCAAGAATCTGTTCCAACTAATGCCCTTATCCACTTATAACCAAATCTATCCGGACTTTAAAAAAGTACTGACGCACAAAATACGCTCTATCCATAACTACGAAATGGCCCTAAACGGTACCAATTATTTTTTCAAGTGCATCATGTCCCCTTTTGACGGAATGGTACTCTGCCAATACCGCGACATCACGGAACGCAGCCAGCGCAAGCTGGAACTCGAAAGAAAAAACCAAGAGCTGAATGAAATCCAAAAAGCTGCGCTTATCGGAAACTGGCAATACGATTCAGACACCAAGAACTTCAAATATGCCGGACACACCAATATCCTATGCACAGAGGAGACACAAGAAATCAATCTGAACGACTATCTGAAACTGATACTTCCCGAAGACCGGAAATCTTTCACCAACTGGCTGAAAGAAAACCTGAAAGGGAAAATGGAAAACAGTGTGGACTATCGCATCCTGCTCCAGGAAAAGATTTTCTATATACGTCTCAAGGCCTTTGCACGCGAATATCATAAAGACAAAAATACCATTCTGGAAGGATATATACAGAATATCACCGACATTCAGCAACGGCGCAACGACATCAACCTGCTGACGCATGCCATCGACAACTCCACCGAAGATATTTACTCGGCACACGAAGACGGTACACTGATATTCGGCAACCGCTGCTTCAAGGAGCGGCATGGCATCGGCAATACCCAAGACATCACGAAACTGAAAATATACGACTTGCCTTCGTATGGAAGAGACAAAAAATCGTGGAAAGAATTTGCAGAATGTGTCAAACGCGGAGAAACCTCCCAAGGCTATATTGTTCACAATCCGTTGCCACTGCGTCCGGAAGTACTCGCCATAGAAGGAAACGCCTATTGGGTGACGAGTGACAAAGGCGAAGGGACGGTCTGGACTTTCGGAAGGGATGTATCCACACGCATCCGGCATGAGCAACAAATCAAACAGTTCTACCTGATTTTGGACAAAATCATCGAAAACCTCCCGGCAGGCATTGTTGTGAAGGACATCAACAACAACTTCAAGTACCTCTACCGCAACCGCGAATCGTATAACCGCGAAATCCCCATACAAGAGGCATTGGGAAAGGACGACTTCGATTTTTATCCTCTGGAGACTGCTCAGGAAAAGAGGGCGCAAGACATCGAAATAGCCAGAACCGGCAAAGAGATGCACTGGATTGCGGAAGAACGCGACGGAAACGGAAATCCCATCTATCTGGACAAACGGAAGATGAAGATTGAAAGCAACGACTTCTCCCCCATCCTGCTGAACATCGAATGGGACATCACGGAAATGGAACAGATGAAACGGGAACTGCTCGTAGCCAAGGAGAAAGCCGAGACCTCCGACCGGCTCAAATCTGCCTTTCTCGCCAACATGAGCCACGAGATACGCACACCGCTCAATGCCATTGTAGGCTTCTCACGAATTATTGCCGAAAGTACCGACGAGGAAGAACGGCTAGGCTATTACGAAATAGTGGAATCGAACAACGAACGCCTGCTCCAGCTCATTAACGAAATCCTCGACTTATCAAAAATAGAATCGGGCATCGTGGAGTTCACCATCACGCCCGTACGCCTCCATCCACTCTGCAAGGAGATACACGACGCACATATTTTCCGCTGTCCCGAAGGAGTGGAACTGATATACGAACCCTCTGACGAGAATATCGTGATTGACGGAGACAAGAACCGGATTTTCCAGGTCATTTCCAATCTGATAGGCAATGCCTTCAAGTTCACCACCAGCGGGCACATCAGTTACGGGTATCGCCGGGAAGGCAAGTATGTAGCATTCCACGTCACCGATACGGGTATGGGCATTGCACCGGACAAGGTGGACCGGGTATTCGAACGTTTCGTCAAGGTGAACAACTTTGCCCAGGGCACCGGATTGGGACTTTCTATCTGCAAAACCATCATCGAACGTCTGGGTGGCAACATATCCGTCACTTCAGAGGTGGGTAAAGGCACCACATTTACTTTTGTTCTCCCGCTGGAATCCACCAGCAAAACAGAGGCGGAAAAGAAAGAAGAGGACAACCAGGAAACGACAGCAGAGACACACTCCACAGAGCAGAGGGGCAAAAATGCAGCCCCCGGAGATTCCCCGAAGAATGAAGAGGTCGGAGCACTCCCTACCCCTCCTTTCAAGACCATCCTGATTGCCGAAGATACAGAAAGCAACTTCATCCTAATTAACGCCATTTTAGGCCGACTCTATCGGCTGAAACATGCCAAAGACGGCATGGAAGCCGTAACGATGTTCGAGGAAGTCCACCCCGACCTCATCTTGATGGACATGAAAATGCCCAACCTTGGCGGAATCGACGCCACTCGCATCATCCGTGAACTGGTACCGGACGTCCCCATCATCGCCCTTACAGCCTATGCCTACGAGCACGACAAGCAAGCTGCCCTGGAAGCAGGTTGCAACGACTTCCTTACCAAACCCTTCACTCAAGAAGTGCTGAAGGAAACCATCAAGAAATGGCTGGATGATAAAGGATGACTGAAAAACAGTCATCCTCCACTTTATGCAAAAATATCACTTCGCTGGATATAAGCAATCACATCCCCTTTATTGACCACATCCCCTTGCTTGGCACAGACTTCCACCACACGTCCGGTAAATCCGGTCCATATCTTCTCGTATTCGCCCCACGGCGTAGAGATGTAGCAGAACACCTCATCATGCTGGTACTTGCGTCCGATGAAAGGAGCAGAAGAAGGACCTTCGACGGAAACCTCCCAAAGCACTTGCCCCTTGGAAGGCGCGATTATCGGGTCTGCCTTGGCACGCTTCAGCTTCTTGATTTCTTCTTCCGAGTATCCGTTTTTGGCCATTGCCGCATCCTTGGCACGCTGCAGGTCATCCTCAAAACGTTTCTTGGCAACGCCGGATTTATAGTCGCGATACTGTCGGTCGTGCATGGCAAGCTCGAAGAGTTCCTCGTCATCATCGCCATATTCCCAACCGTTTTCGTCCATCTCTTTCCGGTATGTATCCAGAGCATCCGGGTAGTTCAGCTGCGGGTCCGTATCCACGAACTCAAAGCCTTTGGACTTGGCCAGTTCCACTATCTCGGGCGCTAAAGTACCGGGGAGGCGTCCGCTCTTGCCCAAAATCATGTCCCACGTATGGTTGTCTATCATCGTCCAACGCTCCTCTCCCTTTACCTGCTGCATGAGGTTCATCAAAGCCACATTCTTCACATACTGGCTGAAAGGAGTCACCAAAGGAGGATAACCCAGCTTGGGCCATACATATTCCACTTCGTCGAACAGCATGACGAGCAGGTCGTCCAGACTGAGTTCCGGCTCGTTCTTACCGCGCAGTATCATGTTGATGCCGGAATGCACTCCCTTCAAGTCGGCCATCATGGAGCCCATCATGCCACCCGGCAAACCGCACTTCAGCAAGAGTGAGGACATATGTTTATTGGTGGGGTCCATGAAATAACCCAAGAACTCGTCAATGAACTCCTGCGTCATGGCACGGGCTTTCATGTAGGCTTTCATGTTTATGTCGGGCACTTGGAAACCCAGGTCTTTCAGCATGGCCTGCACGGAGATGATGTCCGGATGAACCTTGCCCCACGACATGGGTTCCATCGCCACATCGATGATGTCGGCACCGTTCTCACAGACTTCGAGAATGGAAGCCATGGAAAGTCCGGGACCGCTATGCCCGTGGTATTGTATCAGCACATCGGGGTGCTTCTCCTTAATGGTTCTGACAAGCTGTCCCAGCATACCCGGACGTCCGATGCCCGCCATATCCTTCAAGCAGATTTCAGGTGCCCCGGCTTCAATCAACCGGTCGGCAATACTGGCATAGTATTCCACCGTATGGACGGGAGAATACGTGATGCAGAGCGTAGCCTGCGGTATCATGCCCGCTTCCAGAGCATATTTGATAGAAGGAATTATATTCCGCGTCTCGTTCAATCCGCAGAAGATACGGGTAATGTCCACACCCTGGGCATGCTTCACCTTGTACATCAGCCGGCGCACATCTGCCGGAACGGGATACATGCGCAGTGCATTTAGCCCGCGGTCGAGCATATGCGTCTGTATGCCTGCTTCCCTAAAAGGTGCGGTAAAGGCGCGTACAGCCTTGTTGGGATTTTCACCATACAGAAGGTTTACCTGCTCAAAAGCTCCTCCGTTTGTTTCAACGCGTGCAAAACAACCCATTTCAACTATCAACGGAGCAATACGTACCAACTGGTCTACCCGGGGTTGATACTTACCGGACGACTGCCACATGTCCCGGTAAACAAGACTGAATTTAATTTCCTTTTTCATCATAGTCAGTAATAAGAGATTTTTTCCTTCGGTTAACTTAACATATACAAATATAAAGGATTATTCTGACATATAGTCAAGAATAACCCTTAAAAATTCATCACTGACAATATGTTATATATCATATTGCTACTATCAAATTATTATCAGATGAAATCTTTCAGTTCATCCTGCAACTTCTGGCGTGTAAAGAAGATGCGGCTTTTCACCGTTCCGAGCGGAAGGCCGAGGCGTTCGGCAATCTCGCGGTACTTGAAACCGGACACATGCATGGAGAAAGGGACTTTATAGTCGCGTGGAAGGGCATTGACGATGCGATGCATTTCTTTCAGGTCGTAGGCACCCTCGGTACTGGCAAAACCAGAGTCCTGGGGCATGCTGAGGTGATACTGATTGTCCGTCTGGTCCACAAAAGTCTGTTCGCGAACTATTTTCCGGTAATTATTGATAAAGATGTTGCGCATAATGGTATACATCCAACCTCTGAAATTGGTGTCGGGTTCAAATTTGTCTTCGTTATCCAAAGCCTTGAGAGATGTCTCTTGCAACAAATCATTCGCTTCTTCCCGGTCGGCTGTCAACTTGTATGCAAAGCGAAGCAGTTCTTCTTGCACTGCAAGTAAATCTTTTCTAAAACTGTAAGTATTCATACTTTGCTCAATTTTTAAATAGTTAATAATGGTTTAGGTTTTACGATTGCAAGTATAAGGAAGATTTGAAGCCCCGGGGGACGGAATACGGTTTTTATTAGGGGGGAAAACTATCATTTGACAGTTTACACCCCCCTCTCTGATAGTTTACGGGTGATATTATATACTGAAAACCATCATTTTTCCGAAGATTTCGTAAATGTTACGTGATTTTTTTATAGCTTTGCCTACATATAGGAAAACACTTTTATTACATAAAAACACTTTATTTTATGAAATCATTTCAATTTAAGTCACTTCTTCTGCTGGCTGCCCTCATCATTTCCCTGCCCTCCTTTGGACAAGGACTGAAGGCGTTCAAGCTGAAGAACGGTCTTTCCGTATATATATGGGAAGATGAATCCAAATCGGACGTGTTCGGACTGGTAGGCGTACGTGCCGGTTCCATCAACGACCCCGAAGAGTACACGGGACTTGCACACTACCTGGAGCACGTCATGTTTAAAGGAACAGACAAGATAGGCGCGCTGAACTGGACGGAAGAAGAACCGATCTACAAGGAAATCATCGCCAAGTACGACCAGATGGCCGAAGAAGCCGACCCGGCAAAAAAAGAAGCCATCAGCAAGGAAATCAATGAGCTGACCGTCAAAGCTGGAAAATTGGGACTTCCCAACGAATACTCCAACCTGATGGAAAGCATGGGTGCCAAAGGGGTGAATGCAGGCACCTACTATGACTGGACCTTCTATCACAGCTCCTTCCCTGCCTATCAGATAAACAAATGGCTGGAAATCTCCTCACAACGTTTCCTGCATCCCGTATTCCGTTCCTTCCAGTCGGAGCTGGAAAACGTGTACGAAGAATATAACCGTTCACAAGATGACCAGGGACGTGCACAGAACCAGTTCGTGATGGAGAAAGCTTTTGAGGGACATCCTTACTCCCGTTCCATCATCGGCCTGCCCGAACATCTGAAGAATCCCCGCTTGAGCAAGCTGATTGAATTTTACGAACAATGGTATGTCCCCGAAAACATGGTACTGGTACTCGTAGGAAACATCAAAGCCCAACAAATCAGCGGACGCATCAATGCCGCCTTTGGACGTCTGGCTGCTAAGCCCGCACCCGAACGCAAGGTCTACCAGAACCTCGAAATAAAGGGCCGCAAACAGTATTCGGCTAAAGTAGGATTCTACCCGCAAGTGGCAATGGTATTCAATGGAGTACCTGCCGGACATCCCGACGAAGACGCTCTGGACATCGCTCTGGCACTGCTGAACAACAACAGTCAGACCGGAACTATGGACAAGCTGGTACTGGACGGTGAACTGACCAGCGCCGGAGCCTACACCCGTACTTTCCGCGAACAAGGACGCGCCATCGTAGCGGCCATTCCCCTCTACGACGAAAACCAGCGCCGTTTCGAGTCTACCAAGAGCGCCGAAAAGAAAGCCTTGAAAGCCATCCAGCAAATCGCCAACGGAGAATTCGAGGACTGGAAAATTGATGCCATCAAAGCCGAGAAATGCCGCCAGTTCGACCTGGAAATGGAGTCGAACGAGGACAAGGCCATGATACTGATGAACGCCTTCTACAACGAGCAGGACTTGGGCGACATACTCAATTACAAGGACAAGATTATGGCCATCACCACTGACGACATCAAGCGAGTAGCCAAGAAATATCTGTCAGACAATTACCTGGCCCTATATATCGAAAAAGGAAAGCCTGACAAGAACGCCAAGATTGAGAAGCCGGGTTACAAACCCGTAGAACCTCCGATAGGAAAAGAATCGCTCTATGCAACACAATTCAAAAACCTGCCCATCGGACAGATGGAGGAGAAATTCGCAGACTACGGCGAAGTGCAAATCAAGCAACTGAACGACCGTTCAAAGATGTACTACACACCCAACAAGGAGAATAACGTATTCCAGTTGGTTGTACAATACGGAGCCGGTGAACGCGAATTCCCAAAACTTGGCTATGCCGCCCAGTTGATGAACAACGCAGGCATCATGGGGGCCTACGAACCGCAAGAGTTGAAAGAAGAACTCAGCAAGCTGAACGCAACCTGCCACGTGACAGCCGATGATGACAACCTCTACATCATCATGGAGGGCTACGAAGCCACCCTGCCGCAAGCCTGCCAGCTACTTTCACGCCAGATTTTGATGCCAAAACTGGACGAAAAGCAACTGGCACGTCTGAAAGGTTCGGCAATGGGTATGCGCCAGCAGCGCAAAGACAACGTCAGCATCCTGAACGAAGCACTGCGACAGTACATGCTCTACGGAGAGAAATCAGACTACATCAAGGAGCTGACCGACAAGGAGATTTACGAATTACAGATTTCAGAACTGACGGGCGACATCAACCGTGCCTCCAACTACGAGGCAAAGGTGTTCTTTACCGGAACACTCCCCTTCGACCAAGTATACGACATTCTGAGCAAGAACCTCCCGTTGGTGGCCAACGAACGCCCGTCCAACTCCCCGCAGGCAAAGGACATGATGCCGGTGACCGAAAACACCGTCTACTTCCTGCCTAACAACGATGCAGAACAAGCCCAAATCCACCTCTACATCCCGATGCAGAAGGCTGACAAAAAGGACGACGTGCTGCGTAGCGCATTCAACCAATACTTCGGCCTTGACTTCACCGGCATCGTTCTGAACGAAATCCGCGAAAAACGCTCCATGGCCTACACAGCCTACGCATTCGTCGGCACGCAAGGCATAGCCGGAAAAGCAAGCTATCTGCGCGGCTATATCGGTACCCAGAACGACAAGGCAAACGATGCACTGGACGTGCTGATGGGTCTCGTCAACGACATGCCGAAGAATCCGGAACGTATCGACAACATCAAGAGCTACCTCCGCCAAGCCATGCTGACCAGTCACCCCAGCTTCCGCAACAAAGCCATGGAACTGGTAGACTTGGGCTACAGAGGCTACACGGACGACCCAGCAAAGGAAAACCTGCCGAAAGTAGATGCACTGACCTTTGACGACATCGTGAAATTCTACGAAGAGAACATCAAAGACAAACCTTACTGCATTTCCATCATGGGCAACCCTAAGAACATTGACCTGAAGCGGCTGGAAAAATTCGGCAAGGTAGTGAAACTGAACGAACGCAAACTTTTCAACACGAAGGATGCATTGTTCTAACCTTGTTTTATCCCCTTAGCAATCCCATCCTCTTTCCCCCTTATCAGGGGAACGAGGAATATGAAAGATTCCCCGACATTTCGGTTCCAAATGCCGGGGAATCTTATATTTAACACCTGAAGTTCTTTTGCACATTGCCCGGAATTTCACCGGAAAATCCCTGAGATTCTCAGACAGCAGATAACGGACTACCCTTCCTGCTCCTCTTCATTGCCCGAAAGGATAGGCAGGCAAATCCTATACTTCACCGCCAGTATGCGGGTAACGAACACCGTCACACCGCCCACAATCTGACACACGAAAGACTCCATCCTCAGAAGATGGCACATCCAGTAGAAGGTTCCTCCCACCACACAAGCCATCGCATAAATCTCCTTCCGGAATATCAGCGGAATTTCGTTAATGAATACGTCACGTATCACACCTCCCGCAGCCCCGGTGATGCTGCCCATAATGATGGCCACCCAGAAGGGATAGCCCAGCGCGATGCTCTTGCCCACGCCGACCACCGTGAACAGTGCCAGGCCGATACTGTCGAATATGAAGAACGTATTGTGCAGATGGATGAGATGTTTACCGAAGAGGATGACCCACAACAAGGCCAGTCCGGTACAAATCAAGTAAATGGGATCCGTCATCCAGCCCGGGGTGACGTCCAGCAACAGGTCGCGTATCGTACCGCCGCCAATGGCCGTCACAAAACCCACCACATACGCTCCAAACCAGTCGAACCGCTTGGCCGAGGCCAGGCGTATGCCACTGATGGCAAAGGCAAATGTGCCAATGAAATCGAGTATCTGAACAAATGTTGGCATTATCACTTTGAGAATTAAAAATTATAAATTATAAATTAAACATTGAATAAGTGTGTATTTTCAACAGACACTCTGAAAATAATAGGCAAAGTAACAAATAATTTCCCTAAGAAAACGTATTTTTGTCGTATCATTTTTCACCAACTACGACAATGAGAATAACAATCGTATCGGGCGCACGCCCCAACTTCATGAAAATAGCCCCCATCTGCCGCGCCATCGACGCCGCCAGAGAGGCAGGAAAGAACATCTCCTACCGCATCGTCTACACCGGTCCGCAGGATGACACCAGCCTGGATGCCTCGCTCTTCTCCGACCTTTCCATGAGGAAACCGGATGCCTACCTCGGTGTCACCGGACACAACCACTCGCAGGTGGCAGCCTCCATCATGCTCGCCTTCGAGCGGGAGTTGGACGGGCATCCGGCACAAGTCGTACTGGTGGTAGATGACATGACCGCCACTATGAGCTGCTCCATCGTCGCCAAGAAGCGCGGACTGAAGGTGGCGCACGTCATAGCCGGCACACGCTCTTTCGACATGAACATGCCCCGCGAGGTGAACCGCACCATCGTGGACGCCATTTCCGACTATCTCTTCACCGCCGGCATGGTGGCCAACCGCAACCTCAACCAGGAGGGCATGATACCCGAATATATCCACTACGTGGGCAACATACTGATTGACACCATCCGTTTCAACCGCCACCGCCTGGTGCAGCCCATGTGGTTCTCCAGCCTCGGCCTGCGGAAAGGGAACTACCTGCTGCTCACCCTCAACCGCCGCGACCTGCTGGAGAAGAAAGCCGTACTGCACTCCCTGCTCCAGACCGTCATCGAGAAGGCCGGCGGCATGCCTATCGTCGCCCCGCTACACCCCTACGTGCAAAAGGCGGTGAAGTCGCTGGAAGTGAATGCTCCCAACCTGCACATCCTGCCTCCGCAGAGTTACCTGCACTTCGGATTCCTCATCAACCAGGCACGGGGCATCGTCACCGACTCGGGAAACATCGCCGAAGAAGCTACCTTCCTCGACGTCCCCTGCATCACCCTCAATACCTATGCCGAGCATCCCGAAACCTGGCGCATCGGTACCAACGAGCTGGTAGGCGAAAATTCCTTCGCCCTCTCCGCCTCGCTCGACAAGCTGCTGCACGGAGAATGGAAGCACACCACCCTGCCCGACCGCTGGGACGGACGAACGGCGGAACGCATCGTACAGACACTACTGAACGGCAACAATTCATAATCCTCCATAAATTCTATCCCAAGCTTGCAAACGTCTATCCCAAACCTACGGACGCTTATCCCAAGCTTGGGCTTTTCTATCCCAAGGCTTGGGATAGAACTTTCTCCATACG
The DNA here is from genome assembly GCF_003602695.1 of Bacteroides sp. AM07-18. Taxonomy (NCBI): domain Bacteria; kingdom Pseudomonadati; phylum Bacteroidota; class Bacteroidia; order Bacteroidales; family Bacteroidaceae; genus Bacteroides; species Bacteroides sp. AM07-18. The sequence continues at coordinate 113,244 of NZ_QTLM01000001.1, read as the reverse complement.
TTGTGCAACTTTATCCTTTATATCCGGCAACTTTTCTATAAGGATTCTGTACGTTTTTTATCTGTATCCGACAAACAAGACATACGACTTTCACGTTCATTTAACCATATCTCCCGTTTCTTTAGTCTATATTTGCTTCTTGATTAACCTTAATTTGTTAACTTTGCGCCCGAATTATCTGTAACTTATGAAGCAAAGATATACAATTTACGCCCTTTTCCTGCTGTCACTGTTCGTCTCCATCAGCGCATCCGCCCAGATAAAGGGTGTCATCACAGACTCCCTCACGAACGAACCGCTGATGTACATCACCGTACAGTATGAAGGGAAAGGTGTAGGCGGCATCTCCAACGCAAACGGTGAATACCAGGTGGAAACCCGCAAAGGCTGGGATGAGCTGACGTTCTCCGCCGTAGGCTATATCACCAAGAAAGTAAAACTGAAACCCGGCACCCGGGTGCTGAACGTCAAACTGCAATCGGATGACATCATGCTCTCCGAGGTCGTGGTGAAGCCCAAAAAGGAGAAATATTCCCGCAAGAACAACCCCGCCGTGGAGTTCATGAAGAAGGTCATCGAGAACAAGAAGGCGCTGAAACTGGAAGAGAACGACTACTACCAGTACCAGAAGTACGAAAAGATGAAGATGTCGCTCAACGACGTCACCCCTGACAAAATGGAGAAAGGCATCTACAAGAAATTCTCCTTCTTCAAAGACCAGGTGGAGGTATCACCCAAGACCAACAAAATGATTCTGCCCATCTCCATCAAGGAGACGGCCAGCAAGACCATTTTCCGTAAAAGCCCCAAAAGCGAAAAGACCATCATCGAAGGTATGAACTCCGCCGGTATCGAAGAGTTCTTCAACACCGGAGACATGCTGGGGACCATCCTTACGGACGTATTTTCCGACATCAACATCTACGACGACGACATCCGCCTGCTGCAACGCCGCTTCGTCAGCCCCATCGGCCGCGGAGCCATCAGCTTCTACAAATACTACTTGATGGACACGCTCATGGTGGATAGGCAGGAGTGCGTGCACCTCACCTTCGTTCCCCAGAACCCACAGGACTTCGGTTTCACGGGGCACCTCTACGTGGTGAAGGACTCCACCTATGCCGTGAAGAAATGTACCATGAACCTGCCCAAGAAGACGGGTGTCAACTTCGTGGAAAACCTCGACATCGTGCAGCAGTTCGAACAACTGCCCGACGGAAACTGGGTGCTGACCGATGACGACATGACCGTGGAACTGCACTTTGTGAAAGGCATCCAAGGCCTGGAAGTACAGCGGACCACCAAGTACAGCGACTATCAGTTCACGGAGATAGAACCCCGGCTCTTCCGCCTGAAAGGAAACGTCATCAAGGAGGCGAACATGCTTGCCAAGAGCGACGAGTATTGGGCGAAAGTGCGCCAAGTGCCCCTCACCAAGAAGGAGAGCACGATGGACGTATTCATGAACCGCATCGAACAGATTCCCGGCTTCAAGTACGTTATCTTCGGGGCGAAAGCCTTGATTGAGAACTTCGTGGAGACGGGCAGCAAGAACCATCCCAGCAAGTTCGACTTCGGTCCTATCAATACAATGATAACCAGCAACTACGTCAACGGCACGCGCTTCCGTCTGAGCGGTATGACAACCGGTAACCTCGACCCGCATTGGAGCCTGAGCGGTTACGGCGCCTACGGAACCAAGGACAAGAAATGGTTCTACTCCGGGCAGGTGGCCTACTCCTTCAACAAGCGCGAATACGTATTATGGGAGTTCCCGAAGCACTACATCGCCTTCAAGTACACCTACGACGTGATGTCTCCCATGGACAAGTACCTCGCCACGGACAAGGACAACTTGTTTGTCGGCTGGAAATGGACTACGGTAGACCAGATGTCCTACATGCGTGATGCCACGCTGACCTACGAGCTGGAAACCAATACCGGCTTCTCCGTACAGGCCATGGCACGCCACCGCAACGACCAGCCTGCGGGGCAACTGCAATACTGGAAGAACAACGGAGAAACACCCGGACAGTGGGATGAAAAGAATACGCTGGTGCACGACATCACCACTACCGAGCTGGGTGTGACCCTGCGTTACGCTCCTGGTGAAACCTTCGTCAACACCAAACAGCGCCGCGTGCCCGTATCGTTGGATGCGCCCACCTTCACCCTCTCCCACACCGCCGGATTCAAGGGTGTGCTGGGTGGAGAGTACAACTTCAACCTGACGGAAGCCAGCATCCGGAAGCGCTTCTGGTTCGGCTCGTGGGGTAAGCTGGACATTACGGCACGTGCCGGTGCGCAATGGAACACCGTCCCCTTCCCTCTGCTGAACCTGCCGATGGCGAACCTCTCGTACATCACGCAGAACAACGAATCGTTCAACCTCATCAACAACATGGAGTTCCTGAACGACCGCTATGCCTCGCTCAACCTGAGCTACGACATGAACGGAAAACTCTTCAACCGCATCCCGCTCATCAAGAAGCTGAAGTGGCGCGAGATGTTCCGTGTCCGCGGCCTGTGGGGCACGCTGACCGACAAGAACAACCCGTACAAGAGCAGTAACCCGGACTTGTTCCTCTTCCCCACGCGCGACGGTGTACCCACCAGCCACATCATGGACAAGACCCCCTATGTGGAAGCCAGCGTAGGTATCTACAACATCTTCAAGCTGCTCCATATAGAATATGTACGCCGGCTGACTTATACCGACATCCCCGGAACAAAGAACTGGGGAATACGATTCATGATATTGACAGTGTTTTGATTAGTAATTAGTTATTAGTGATTGGTGATTAATTATGGGATGAGTAATAATGATGAAAGAAAGTATATTAAAAGATAAATCGATGGATTTTGCAGTACGTATAGTAAACCTATACTATTATTTAAATGATAAAAGGCAAGAGAGAGTGATGTCTATCACACCCCAACAATACGATTCCCTCAATGAAGATTGTGTAATTCTTATAAAAATGATAACCGCTACTATCGTTACTTGCAAAAAGAACAACTCAAAACCACCAATCACCAATAACTAATCACTAATAACTAACAACCATGCCTCCATTAGCAGAACGGCTTCGACCAAGAACATTAGACGAATACATCGGACAGAAACATTTGGTGGGTCCGGGTGCGGTGCTGCGCAAAATGATTGACGCAGGACGCATATCCTCATTCATTCTGTGGGGTCCTCCGGGAGTGGGAAAGACAACCCTGGCACAGATTATCGCCAACAAGCTGGAAACCCCTTTCTATACGCTCAGTGCCGTGACCAGCGGCGTGAAGGATGTACGCGACGTGATAGAGCGTGCCAAGAGCAACCGTTTCTTCTCGCAAGCCAGCCCCATCCTCTTCATCGACGAGATACACCGTTTCAGCAAGTCGCAGCAAGACTCGCTGCTGGGTGCCGTGGAGCAAGGCACCGTGACGCTGATAGGCGCCACCACGGAGAACCCGTCGTTCGAAGTCATTCGCCCGCTGCTGTCGCGCTGCCAGCTCTATACCCTGAAGTCACTGGAGAAGGACGACCTGCTGGAACTGCTGCAACGCGCCATCACCACAGACACCGTGCTGAAGGAACGGAAAATAGAACTGAAAGAAACCACCGCCATACTCCGCTTCAGCGGAGGAGACGCCCGCAAGCTGCTCAACATTCTGGAACTGGTAGTGGAATCCGAAGCCGGAGAAACCGTCATTATTACCGATGACATGGTGACCGAGCGCCTTCAACAGAACCCTCTTGCCTATGATAAAGATGGAGAGATGCACTACGACATCATCTCCGCCTTCATCAAATCCATCCGGGGCAGCGACCCGGATGGCGCCATCTACTGGCTGGCACGTATGGTCGAAGGCGGTGAAGACCCTGCCTTCATAGCCCGCCGCCTCGTCATCTCCGCCTCCGAAGACATCGGACTGGCCAACCCCAACGCGCTGCTGCTTGCCAACGCCTGCTTCGACACGCTGATGAAGGTAGGATGGCCCGAAGGACGTATCCCCCTGGCAGAAGCCACCATATACCTTGCCACCAGCCCCAAGAGCAATTCGGCCTACATGGCCATCAACAACGCCCTGCAGCTGGTACGCGAAACGGGTAACCTCCCCGTACCCCTGCACCTGCGCAACGCGCCCACCAAATTGATGAAGCAATTGGGCTACGGCGAGAACTACAAGTACGCCCACGACTACCCCGGCAACTTCGTCAAGCAACAATTCCTGCCCGACGAATTGAAAGACCGCCGTATCTGGGAACCACAACTCAACCCTGCCGAGCAGAAGCATAAGGAACGGATGCAGCAACTCTGGGGAGGGGAAAAGAATTGGTAAGCTATCAATTCAAATTAAAAATTGAAAATTAAAAATTAAAAGTTGGAGATTAAAAGTCAGATACAGAAAATCTCCACAACAAATAACTCATAACTCCATGAATATAGTAGTATTAGACGGCTATGCCGCCAACCCCGGCGACCTTTGCTGGGACGAATTGCAAGCCTTGGGCGAGTGCACCATCTACGACCGCACCGCCCCTGCGGAAGTATTGGAACGCGCCGCCGGTGCAGAAATCCTGCTGACCAACAAAACTGTGCTCACCGCCGAACACATGGCCGCACTGCCCGAACTGAAGTATATCGGTGTGCTGGCCACCGGATACAACATCGTAGACACCGCTGCCGCCAAAGAACGCGGCATCATCGTCACCAACATTCCCGCCTACAGCACCGACTCCGTTGCCCAGATGGTCTTTGCCCATATACTGAACATCGCCCAGCAAGTGCAGCACCACTCCGAAGAGGTGCACCGGGGCCGCTGGACAGCAAGCAAGGACTTCTGTTTCTGGGACACGCCGCTCATCGAACTGCGCGAAAAGAAGCTCGGAATCGTAGGCCTGGGCCACACCGGTTTCACCACCGCCCGCATCGCCATCGGCTTCGGTATGAAGGTATGTGCCTACACCTCCAAGACCAACTTCCAGCTTCCTCCCGAAATCCGCAAGATGGAGCTGGACGAGCTGTTCCGCGAATGTGACATCATCAGCCTGCACTGTCCCCTCACCGACTCCACCCGCGAGATGGTAAATGCAGAACGGCTCCGACTGATGAAGCCCACCGCCATTCTCATCAATACCGGACGCGGCCCGCTCATCAACGAACAAGACCTTGCCAATGCACTTAACAACGGCACCATCTATGCCGCCGGCGTAGACGTACTCTCGCAAGAACCTCCCCGTGCCGACAATCCGCTGCTCTCCGCCCGCAACTGCTATATCACTCCGCACATTGCCTGGGCAAGCACCGCCGCGCGCGAACGCCTCATGCAGATTATGCTCGAGAACATCAAGGCCTACCAAGACGGTAAGCCGGTGAACGTAGTGAATAAATAAGCAAACAACATGGGAAAGTCCGCCGTAAAAGGTCTGTTCTACATCTGCCTGATAGCAGCGACATTTGTCTTGGCCACCATCACCATAGTGGCAGCCTTCTCAGGAAACGTGGCTCCGGTCGATTCCGTCATCATGCCATTACTGGGGCTGGCAGTGCCCGTACTCCTGATTGTCAATCTGATAACGGCACTCTGCTGGGCATTGGCCCATAAGCGCTGGGCACTGGTTCCGCTGGTGGCATTCTTCTGCAACTGGGGATATCTGACGTCTGTCTTCCAGCTCCACCTGCCGAAAGACAAGACCCTGGCAGGCAAGTATCTGAAGATAGCCACCTACAACATACACAACTTTGGAGGTGAAATTACCGGTTATTCCTGCAAGGAGATAGCCCGGTACATGCAGCAGGAGGGCGTGGATGTGCTATGCTTCCAGGAGTTCGGAGACAACAGTGACTTCCCCACGGACAGCATACGGCGCGTACTCTCGCATTGGTCACACGCGCTCATCCCTTCCGAAGACTCTGTCAAGGGCGTACTGCCTATCGCCGTATTCAGCCGTTATCCATTGGCGAACCACCGTTTCATCACTTACCAGCACAGCTCCAACTGTAGCATGATGTGCGATGTAGTGATGGGTACGGATACCATACGTCTGATAAACAACCACCTGCAGACCACCAGCGTCAGCCAGAAACGCAGGAAGTGGGAACGCGAGCTGGCCACCGACGACACCCGCCGCGAAGTCCAGGCAGCCAAAGATGCCGCAGGCACCCTGCACGAAAACTTCATGAAGCGGGCCACACAGACTTACGTCATCAGCCACTACGCTAAGACCAGCCCCTATCCCGTGCTGCTATGCGGCGACTTCAACTCAATACCTTCCTCCTACACCTACCACCATTTGAGGACAACCCTCAAAGACGGATTCCGCACTGCCGGAAACGGATACATGTACACCTACCGCTATGCCAAACGCATGTTACGTATTGACTACATCTTCCACTCCCCTAGCCTAAAGGGTATCGAATACTACTCTCCAGACCTGGATTTGTGCAGCGACCACAATCCAGTGATTATGGAGGTTGAAATACAATAAAGTAAAGAAATCCCAAAACAATAAGGGCTGTCCCGGAATCCCGGAACAGCCCTTGCCTTATCATATTCCGCCATTCAGCGGAGATTATCTGCACCCGATTAGTTGAACACGTAGCGGATACCGACTTGCAACTTCCAGCATTCGCTGTAGTTCTGATAGGTGTCGTAAGTCTTGGTAGGATATTCACCGTTCACTTTATACATGGAGAATACCGGAGTCAGGTCAGTAGCACTCTTCACCCCTTCATACTTCAGGATTCGGTTGCTGTTGGAAACGGTGTTGGTCTTGGAGATACCCCATTTGGAGTTGATGAGGTTACCCACGTTCATGATGTCGAAACTCAACTGGAAGCAATGCTTAGTCTTGCCAATCTTGAATTCGAAGTCCTCCAGCAGACGGAAATCGAAACGGTGTACCCACGGAGCGCGAGCGGCATAAGCCTCAGCATACTGTCCTTTGTGATTCTTCAGGTACGAATCCTGCTCTACGAATCTCCAGAAAGCAACGCGGTCTTCCTCTGTCTTGAAGTTGATTTCACTATCATCCTTCGGAATATACATCAGGTCGTTGTTGATGCCGTCGCCGTTCATGTCGTTGGTGTAGCAGAAGCTGTAACCGCCGGAAGAATAACCGGAATAGAACAGATTCAGGTGTGTGCCGCGAAGCAGGCCTTTGTGTCTGAAGGGAATGTAGTAGCCCACAGAAGCAATCACCTTGTCGGGAACCACATACTGTGAACGTTGTGCATCCACATAATTGGAACCGTCAATCGTGTTCAGTCCCTGCCAAGTAGAGATGGGGTCGCTGCCCGGAAGACCGGAAACTTCTTTGGACTCCGTGTGCGTATAGGCCAGCATCAGCATCAGGTCGTCCACCGGCTGGGCATTCACCGTGATGTTTGCCGTATAACCGTAACCTTTGGAAGTATTGTCGAGCACCACGGCATTCTTGCCATTGTAATGCACGAAGTCGCCTGCATATTTCACATTCTTGTCGGGGTTGTCATAAAGAGAATAAGAGTACACCATACGGTTATCCGCACCATTGAAACGTTGCATACCCGTATGCAGCAGTTCCGTAGTTGTCACCTCTTTTCCATCAGCGCCCTTGACGGTGGTCAGCTTATTGTACTTCCATTCGTCGGGGTTCTTGATGTTGATATTGTTGATGGTAACGGCATTCACATTCTTTGTAAACATGAACTCTCCCGTCACGGTCAAGGGGAAAGATACGGGTACCTGATAATCCACCGCGATAGACGACTTCCACACCTGTGGCATCTTGAAGTCCTTGGCCACACCCGAAATCTTGCTTCCCGCCACGTGTTTCTCAATCGTGGTGGGGAGGTTGAACTTGTCGATTATCTGGTTCATGTCCGTAATCATGCCGCCTGCCAACTGGTCCAGACGGGAATCGTGGCCCACCACTTTTCCATTGTCATATTGGGTCTTAAAGGTAACGGAGTTCTGTACCATAGAAGCATTGGTCGGCATATTGGTGAAGAAAACCAACGGCAGACGTCCCGTAAACACACCCGTACCTCCACGTACTTTCAGCGACTTGTCCTTGAACACATCCCAAACGAAACCTACACGGGGAGAAATCTGCCATCTGGAATCCGGCCACTTGCCGGTGTCGATGTGCTGCCCGTCGAAGTCGAGCTCATAGATGGCATCGTTTCTCTGGAGATCGTCGTTGTCGAACATCAAGTTGTCGAAACGGATACCGTAGGTCAGTTTCAGACTGTTGCCGAGATTCCATTCATCTTGGGCATAGAAGCCAAGCTGGTTAAAGGTAACCTGGGCATTGGGGTTGGCCACACCGTTGAAACCATAAGTCAAAGCGAATGATTCGGGAGCTGCGCCACTCAGGAAATCTTCCAGACTGTTGTAGCGATAGTATCCCGTACCGTTACGCATATAGGCGTTGTTGGCAAACTGGTGCTCGTAGCTAAGACCTGCCGTCAGCTTGTGGTTACCGGTGAAGAAGGTGAAGTTATCGGTAATGTTCGTAATCTTGTTCTTCACACCGTTGTTGTAGGTGAACAACTCGTAACCGGCGCTCATATACGGTTCCAGAATCTGGTTTCCGTTCTCGTCCTTGCCTGCCATGATGTCGATAAAAGGGAAAGGAGAAGAGTTGGTGCCGCGCATGTCCTCTATATTGGTGTAGGTGAACAGCAGCTGGTTGGAAATCTTATCGGTGAAGCGGCTGTTCAAATCTGCCGCCCAAGACTGCACTTTATTGTCCATGGAATACATGCTGTTGGCAAACGCCATAGACTGTGTACCTACGCGGTAAGTGTTGTTCAAACGGTATCCCGTATCGGAAGAGTTACCGTTCGGGGCATTCCAAGCTGTATTCTTCGTATTGTTGTAGCGGAGGCTCAAGCGATGGCGGTCCGTGATGTTCCAGTCGATGCGGGCCAGAATCTTGGTGTTCTCCTCGTCAGCAGGAAAACTTGTGTAAGAACCTGCGTCGTAGCCGTACTTGTCCTTCAGATGGTTGTACACCTTCTCCATATCCGACTTCAGCGTACGGGACACCATACCTTTTGCCTCTTCACCGTCCTCACGCGCGCGATACTTTATAACCTCTCCCGGAGTCTTCTCTTTTTCGTAGTTCACAAAGAAGAACAACTTGTTCTTGATGATGGGACCACCCAGCGTGAAGCCGTAGGTAGTCTTGGACTCATCGGAACGTGCTCCCAGGTCCTCGCCGTTGATGCGGTTACCGCGCATGTCCTGGTTGCGGTAATAGGTATAGGCAGTACCTCTGAATGTGTTCGTACCACTCTTGGTGATGGCATTGATGCCGCCGCCGATGAAGTTCGTCTGGCGTACGTCGAAGGGAGCCACCACTACCTGCACCTCTTCGATGGCATCCATGGAGATAGGGTTGCCGCCGCCGGGAAGGTTGGAGCTAAGTCCGAAGTTATTGTTGAAGTTGGCACCGTCGATAGTGAAGTTCGTGGAACGTCCGTCACCGCCGGCAAAACTCATGCCGTTAGCATAGGGAGAAAGGCGGGCAATGTCACTGATGCTGCGGTTCACGGTGGGAAGCTGCGTCATCTGTGCAGACGAGATATTGGTAGTGGCACCCGTCTTTTCAGCGGTGAACTTGGTCTTGGCAGCCGTCACAATCACTTCGTTCAGCAACTCGGAAGATTCACTCATCTCTACGTTCAGGTTGTATACCTCACCCAGCTGAAGGGTGATGTCCTTATAAATAACCGTCTGATAGCCGATGTAGGAAATCTCCACCCGGTAGGGACCACCGGTGCGCATACCCTGGATGGAATAGCGTCCGTCAACGTTGGTCACGGTTCCGTAGCGCGAACCGGAAGGCTGGTGAACAGCCTGGACAGTGGCGCCGATAATGGGCTCATTACTTGCATCCGTCACCTTACCTGCCATAGAGGCGGTGGTGACCTGCGCATTTACACCTACAGCAGCCAGTAGCAGTAGCGCTGTCAGTATAATTCTTACCTTCTTTAACATAATGTCTTTAAATTAGTTCTTTAAAACGTTATATTTCTTAAAACACCGGCAAAGATACGCAAATTTATATATAAAAAGGTTACATTACGATTACAAATTTTAAGAATCTATTCAACACAAGGAAGTATCACTGTGAAACGGCTTCCACGGCCCTCTTCGGAACGGAGCTCAATGCGTCCCCCCATCTTTTCGGCAATGAGCACGCAAATGGACAGCCCCAGTCCTACGCCTTGCGAGAACTCGCTGCGTTTGTAGAAACGCTCGAAAATCATCTTCTGCTCGCTGTGCGGAATGCCTACGCCGGTGTCTTCCACATAGAGATGTACCTCGCCCGTACCGGGCGGACAGCAGTAACCCAGTCGGATGCTGCCGGTCTCGGTGAACTTGTTGGCATTGTTCAGGAAGTTGGTGAGCACCTGCGTCAGACGCATGGAGTCCACGTCCACCTGCACATCCCAGACCGGGAAGTCCTTGACGAACTGCAACGGAGGATGGATGAGCAGGCTATGCGTCTGGTAGACGTCATCGAGCAGCTTACGCACACTCTCATGCTGGAAAGTGAACGAGAGGTTGCCCGACTCGATACGCGACAACTCCAGTATATCGCCCACCAGCTTCAGCAGCAGTTTGGTATTGGTGTTGATGATGTCCACAAACTCCTGCCGCTCTGCGTCGGAGAACTCCGGTTCGTTGGCCAGCATGTCCGAGAAGCCTACAATGGCATTGAGCGGAGTACGTATCTCGTGGCTCATGTTGTTGAGGAACGACTGTTTCAGTTCGGCCTGCTCCGCAAGCTCGCGGGACTCTATCAACTCCTGCTCGTGGTCTTTCAGTTCCTGGATGTTCTGCAGCAGTCCGGCTATGATGGGTGCGTGTCCGGGGGTGTGGATGGTATTGTAGCTGAACTCCCACCACTGGAACTCGCCGGTGAAGTTACAGCGGTACTGTCCCTTGTGGTGCGTACGTTCGTGCCTTGACGCTATGTTCTTGCGGAAAACGGGTAAGTCGCCGGGATGGATGTAGGGAGTGATTTCATTGAGCAGAAGACGACCGGAGCGGTGGTGAATAAGCTCGCAGAACTGCGAGTCGCAGGACACGGAATCTCCCTCCAGTCGCCAGGCGTAGGTAGAATTTCCTTCGATGGCCAGGCAGAGGGTCTCATGCTCGTAGAGGAGGTTTCGCAGTGCCTCACGCTTGCGTCTGCGTTCGCGCAGCAGGCTGAAGGAGAGCAAGACTATCACCGTCAGCACGAAGACTGCGCCCAAGATGGAACCGATAAGTATAGGATAGCGGTAGCGCTCCGAAAAAGGGATATACATCACAGTGTACTCTGCCGGAATGCTCTCGAGCGGGATGCCATACTTCTGCAGCACATGCCAGTTCAGCACGTACTGCTTGGCGCATTCCGTCACCTGCTGCCGGGGCATCCGCCCTTCGAGGCGTTCCTTGATACCGGTCGCCATGTATCTTATCTGGCTTTCCAGTGGAGTGAAATATCCTCCCAGCAAGTAGTCGGCAAAGCCGAAGCCCTCGTTGATGGTCTGAAACGTGGGATTGTCGAAGAGCATGCCCACACGCTTGGTGGTATAGTCTCGCTTGGTGTAGAGCAGCAACGTATTGTCGCCGCGTCCCAGCCACATCAGATGGCGTATCGCTATGGAGTCGCTCGTCATGCGCACAATCTTCGTGGTGTCCAGCAACACGTCTATGTTCTGCCGTTTCAGTATAGGGCTGATAGTCTCCCTCTCGCGCACACGGTGATAGGAGGAACCGGCAAAGTAAGCACCCTCGGTAGAGGTCACGATGGCGAACCCCTGCCCACGACACTGCTCATTCAACGCATGCCATATCTTGCGGTCCAGAAACACTTGTCCGTTCATCAGGCAGATGCGCGACTTTCCCATGATACTCTCTATCATGCGTATGGTACGCAAGTAATCGGGCGTGTCGGCATAGCCCGTGATGTTGGGGTATTGCAGGAGCAGAGATATGTTGGGATAGTTCACACCGCTGAACACAACGGGTATTTCATGCGCCAACGGGTGTCTGCATGCCATCAGCGCATAGGCAGCCTGGTCGTCGAGCACGGCTATCAACTCGGCTCCCCAGGCAGAGAGGTCGTCCACGAAACCGGCCATACGGAGGTTTTCTGCCTCCTCCATGTAGCGGTCGCAGTCCAGATAGTATTCGCGTACATCGCAGTCCAAGCCGAGAAGGCTGAACTCTTTTTGCAACAGTTCCAGAGCCTTCGCAGCAGGCGGATAGCCCGGCTCGAAAGAGTGTATCAGCGCAATACGCCGTGTCTCCGCATGGGCAGGGTGTGCACACACGAGGCAGAGAGAAAGAATCAATATGTATCCGGCAACTGCCTTTATGTGCTTCATATCCGGAAGGTCCTTTTCGACTTGTACCAGCAAAGATACGAATGTTTTTTAAGAATAATGGACTATTTCTTCTGTTTCTGTAACAAAGAATACGTTTTCTTAAATCATTGACACATCCCAACTTATCTTTCAGAGGATTTACCGAATATCCCTAAAGAACCGATTCTTCGTCCAGTATTCCAAAGTGGAGGTCTATTTGTCCTTGACCTTCGGCAACACCGCATTCAGTACCATATATCCCAACATACCGGCAACAATCGTTCCCAGCAATACACCAAACTTCGCCTGGTTCAGCAGATCCGGATATTCTCCTGCAAAAGAAAGGTTGGCAATAAATAAAGATACCGTAAAGCCAATACCCCCCAACAAGGATACTCCGGCAACACTTCTCCAATTCATTCCCGGAGGCATTGAGGACAAACCACTCTTGACCGCCAGCCAGGTAAACAGAAAAATACCGATAAACTTGCCAAGAAGCAATCCTGCAGCCACCGCTATACTAACAGCTCCAACAACGCCACCGCCTCCACTGAACACCACACCGGCATTGGCAAAGGCAAAGAGCGGCAGTATCACAAAGTTTACCGCACCATGCAAATTGTCTTCCAGGGATTGCAAAGGACTAATTACATGATCAGAAGCGCGCTCCACTTGTTTTAGAGTGGCAATCTGCTCATTGGTCAATATAATATTATCTGATTTGGTAACCGGAAAATCACCGATAATGTCGCGGATGCGTTTAATGTATTTCCCGGCATCCAAACGGGGACGGGCCGGTATTACAAAGGCCAGTATCACTCCGGAAATAGTGCTGTGAATGCCCGACTGAAGGAACAAATACCAAATAATTACCCCGATAAGCAGGAAGAATATCTTCTGTGTCATACCGAATTTCCCCATATAGTAAAGGAAGAAATAAAGGACAGCAGCTACAATAAGATATCCGTATGCCACTTCGGAACTATAGAAAATGGCAATAACCAGAATACCGCCAATATCATCGACCACTGCAAATGCCGTCAGGAAAATTTTCAGGCTCAAAGGCACCCGTTTACCCAGCAGACTGAGTACACCCAATGAAAAAGCAATATCCGTAGCCATCGGTATAGCCATACCGCGCGTTTCCGGAGTACCCTGAACGACCAAAAGTGAATAGACAATGACCGGCACCAGCATACCGCCACATGCCGCTACAAAGGGTAAAGAGGCCTTACGAAAGGAAGAAAGTTCACCCACCAGCAGTTCCCGCTTTATCTCCAACCCCACAGCCAGAAAGAAAACAGTCATCAGGCAGTCGTTTATAAACTCAATCATTTTCAATGGATGACCGCCATGGGAGAACAAGTTGAAGTCTCCGATGCGCAGATGCAGTTCCTGCAAAAGAAAGCCCTGATACAACGGAGCCATTGGTGAATTAGCAATAACGGCCGCCAAAATAGCCATCAAAAACAGCAAGATGCTCGCCGCTATATTCAGCGACGAGAAGTTTTTCACAGTACGTAAAATAATCATAAAGAAGTATATTTGATTTAAGATTTCATCCTTTCGACATCAATCCAGCTTCAAGACTGCCAGGAACGCTTTCTGAGGTACCTCCACATTACCAATCTGTTTCATACGCTTCTTACCTCTCTTCTGTTTCTCAAGCAATTTTCGTTTACGGCTCACGTCACCTCCATAACATTTGGCCGTTACGTCCTTACGCACAGCCTTAATCGTTTCCCGGGAAATAATCTTGGCACCGATAGCAGCCTGAATGGCGATATCGAACTGCTGTCTCGGAATCAGGTCTTTCAACTTCTCGCACATCCGGCGTCCCAACTCGTAGGCATTGTCAAAGTGTGTCAAGGTAGAAAGAGCATCCACCGGCTCACCGTTCAGCAAAATATCCAGCTTCACCAGTTTGGAAGGGCGGAAACCGTGGGGATGATAGTCAAAAGAGGCATATCCCTTGGAGATACTCTTCAATTTATCATAAAAATCGATGACTATTTCGCCAAGAGGCATGTCATAGTATATTTCTACGCGGTTACCTGAAATATATTCCTGCTTCACCAGCTCGCCACGCTTGCCCAGGCAAAGAGTCATGATAGGACCGATGTAATCAGTGGTGGTAATCACCGAAGCACGGATATAGGGCTCCTCAATACGGTCTATCATGGTAGGGTCGGGCATGCTGCCGGGGTTATGCACTTCGGTCATATTTCCCTGCTTGTCATAGATATTGTAGGAAACGTTGGGCACGGTGGTGATAACGTTCATGTCAAATTCACGGTCAAGGCGTTCCTGCACAATCTCCATATGGAGCAGCCCAAGGAAACCGCAACGGAAACCAAAGCCCAAAGCCAATGAAGACTCAGGCTGGAAAGTCAGCGAAGCATCATTCAACTGCAGCTTCTCCAAAGAAGAACGCAGGTCCTCGAAATCTTCCGCCTCGATGGGGTACACACCGGCAAAAACCATCGGCTTCACTTCCTCAAAACCGGCGATGGCCACTTCGCAAGGACGGGCAATATGCGTAATCGTATCACCTACTTTCACTTCCTTAGAGGTTTTGATACCCGAGATGATATAGCCCACATCCCCCGTACGCAACTCCGGACGTGGCATCATTTCCATTTTGAGCACTCCGATTTCATCCGCATCATATTCCTTGCCTGTATTGAAGAATTTCACTTTATCCCCTTTACGAATCACACCGTTCACTATCTTGAAATATGCAATGATACCACGGAAAGAATTGAAGACAGAATCGAAAATCAACGCCTGCAACGGAGCTTCCTCGTCACCCTCCGGATGAGGGATACGCTCAATGACCGCAGTCAGAATCTCTTCCACTCCCATGCCTGTTTTGCCGGAAGCACGGATAATCTCATCACGCTTGCAGCCCAACAGTTCAACGATTTCGTCCTCCACTTCCTCGGGCATGGCGCTTGCCATGTCACATTTGTTGATGACGGGGATAATCTCCAAATCATGCTCAATCGCCATATAGAGGTTTGAAATGGTCTGCGCCTGCACTCCTTGCGAAGCATCTACAATAAGCAAGGCTCCTTCACAAGCGGCGATGGAACGTGACACCTCGTACGAGAAGTCCACGTGTCCCGGAGTGTCTATCAAGTTCAGAATATACTTTTCACCTTTATAGGTATACTCCATTTGTATGGCATGGCTCTTGATGGTGATACCTCTTTCCTTCTCAAGGTCCATGTCATCCAGCATCTGTCCGTTAGTTACTTGTATAGTATTGGTAAATTCCAGCAGACGGTCTGCCAAGGTTGATTTACCGTGGTCGATATGGGCAATAATGCAAAAATTTCGTATATTCTTCATTGTCAATAACTATCTATTAATTGGGTGCGCAAAGATAATGAAAACAGAGCAAATAAAAAAAATGCGTTGATAACATATTCATGTACCAACGCATCTTTTTATAACATTCCAATCAATTCCTCGCTTAGTTCAGCTTTACAAACAATTCGCCTTCCACTTCAGAAGTAGAAACCTTGTCTTCTCTTAACAACCAGCCCAATCCCAGGAAGAAGTCCTTGTCGATCAGTTTAGTTGCTTTCTTGATTTGCTTGTGAGTCAAGCCATCTGTGCCATTCAGTGCAGTCCAAATCTGTCCTGCAACATTACCAGCTTTTTCTTTTAACATTTCTATTTGCTTTTAGTTAAACGTTATCCTCATCTCCAAAGATAGAGATGTCGGTGTTTTTATATCGCTGCAAAGATAGGTATATTTATGTTATACAACACGTTATTAGGCACTTTTTTTCTTACTAAGGAGTAAAAAAGTTCTTTTTTCTTACTTTGAGGACGTTTTTTCCAGGTATTCGGTCCAAATTTGGGCAGCTACCTCTACCATCCTGGCACACGGGCGTTTAGCATAATACTGCTCGGTACGGGCTTCCGGAACGGACGAACCTTCCGGTTTTCTCAACCCCAACAATTCAGCACATATCAAAGAGCCGTTCCGTTTCTTGAACTCAGCAGCCAGCTCCTGCACCAACGCATAGTTTGCCGCCTTACCTTCACGGTCCTTGCCTTCCACAGCTCCTTTTTCCAATCCGGCCAATAGGAACATGCCGCATGCAGCACCGCATGTCTGCCTCATACGACCTATGCCACCACCAAAAGAGGCGGACATCCGGAAAGCCTGCTCTTCTGTAAAACCATACATATCTGCAAAAGCTCCCACTACCGACTGCGAGCAGTTATAGCCACTCTTGAAAAGCTCCACAGCTTTTTCTATTCTGTCTTTTGTTTCCATAATCATTCTGTAATTTCCAACAACATCGGGCAATGGTCCGAGTGGACAACGTCACCCAATATTCTCGCTTCCTTCAACATCGGGCGCACCGGCTCACTCACCATACAATAATCAATGCGCCACCCTTTGTTCTTGGCACGTGAATTAAAGCGATAGCTCCACCACGTATATTCCTGCTTGTCGGGATGAAGCCAACGGAAGGAATCTATGAATCCCGCATTGAGAAAGCGCGTCATCCACTCCCGCTCTTCAGGCAGGAAGCCACTGTTAGTAGCATTCCTGATAGGGTCATGAATATCCATTGCCTCATGGCAGATATTATAATCACCGCAAAGAATGAGTTTAGGACGCGTACGTTCCAGCTCCAATACATATTCCTGGAATTTCTCCAACCAGACCATCTTAAAGGCCTGGCGTTCATCACCGCTGGTACCGGAAGGATGATAAACACTCACAACGGACACATCGCCGAAGTCGGCACGGATAAAGCGCCCTTCGTTATCGTATTCTTCGATACCCATACCATATTCCACATGGTCCGGTTCTTGCTTGCTCAGAATAGCGACTCCACTATACCCTTTCTTCTGTGCAGAATATAGATAATGCTTATACCCCAAAGCATCCAGCGCTTCCGTCGGATACTGTTCCGGTTGCAGCTTCGTTTCCTGCAAACAAAGCACATCCGGCTGCTCTTGTGCCAGCCACTCGGGAAAACCTTTTGTCACGGCAGCCCGTAGCCCATTTACGTTATATGTAATAATCTTCATACTTATTTGATTTCTTAGAAATGAATTATTCAAGATGTCAACTCGGATACCAGCAGCATGATATTCAGCACAGTGACCACCGCAGCAATGGCGTAAAGTACAAATGTACTCCATTTACTGTTTACATACTGCCCCATCACTTTGCGTGAAGAAGTCAGTCCCACTTGCAGGAAAACCGTGAACGGCAGCTGGATGCTCAGTATCATCTGTGAAATCAGCAGTCCTTTGAACGGGTCTCCGATAAAGAAAATCAGCAGCAGCGCAATGCCCAGCGACAGAATCACCCCCACCTGCGAGTGACTGTCTTTGATATGATAGGATTCTCCGAAAATACCGGCAAAGATAGAACCTGCCGCCATACCGCTGGTTATGGTGGAAGATATACCCGCCATCAGTAATGCCAATGCAAAAACCACGGCAGCACTATTCCCCAGCAACGGCTCCAGCAAGGATTTGGCCTGCTGCAACTCTTCCACCTGAATGCCGCTTTTAAAGAAAGTTGCCGCAGCCAGCAGTATCATGGCACTGTTGATGGCCCATCCCACAATCATAGAGAACAGCGTGTCGAACAATTCATATTTCAACACCTTACGGATGGATGCATCATCTTTCTTATTATATTCATGGCTCTGTATCACTTCCGAGTGCAGAAACAGATTATGCGGCATCACCACCGCACCGAGCACACTCATGATAATCAGCATGCTCCCATGCGGGAACGAAGGTGTCACCCACCCTTGTGCGGCCAGCGGCCAATCTATCTTCACCAGAAACAGCTCATAGATAAAGGAGAGCCCGATGACCGAAACAAAAGCAATGATGGAACGTTCTATCTTCTTGTAGGAATTAGTGAAAAGCATGACGACTACAAATACGGTAGTCAAGATAGAGCCCCATATGATGGGAATGTCAAACAGCATCTGCAAAGCGATGGCACCTCCCAATATCTCTGCCAGCGAAGTCGAGATGGAAGCCAATACCGCTGTACCCAATATGGGACGCGACACCCAGGAAGGAGTATATTTGGTAGCGGCTTCGGACAAGCACAAGCCGGTTACAATTCCCAGATGCGCCACATTATGCTGCAATACAATCAGCATGATAGTGGATAAAGTCACGACCCACAGCAATGAATAGCCAAATTCAGACCCTGCCGCAAAATTAGATGCCCAGTTCCCCGGGTCAATAAAGCCCACAGTCACCAGCAGTCCGGGACCTATATATTTAAAAACGTCCAGACCGCCCAGATAGCGTTTGTGGTCTCTCCGTTTCAAGTCTTTAAAAATATTCTTCATTGTATCTGTTCAATTAAGAGCGTAAAAATACTCAAATAATAACAAATACCTCCATGTTAGGTTCAAAAAAAGCCCCTGGCATCTTTCAATGTCAGGGGCTCTCATCCATTCTTTCAGGCAGGAGGCTCAATACCCCATCTCGTGCAATGCCTTGCACAATTGGTCGGGGCAGGAAGTGGAACGTCTTCCGCAGCGAATTCCTTCCAAATGGGCAATCACCGCATCTACCGGCATGCCTTTCACCAAACGTGAAAGTCCTTGCAGGTTTCCATTACATCCACCCCAAAATGCCACTTCTTTCACAATACCATCTTCCACATCCAGTTCGATGTTACTGCTACACGTACCTTGCGTCTTGTATGTATATGTCATTATTCTCCGCCTTCTTCCGGTTTCATGTTAGTATAAACCGTCTGTACATCATCAAACTCTTCGAGACGCTCTATCATTTTGTCGATGGTTTCGCGTTGCTCGGGAGTCACATCCTTCATATCGTTCGGGATATAGGTAAACTCACCGCCGACATCTTCAAAACCGCACTCTTCCAAATGTTTCTGGATAGCTGCATAGCTTTTCGGATCACCATAAATAGTGATAGTACCTTCTTCTTCATCCTCTTCGTAGTCTTCCTCCACGTCATAGTCTATCAAGTCAAGAATGAGTTCCTCCATATCGATACCGTCTTTCTTCTTGAAAGTGAACACACACTTGTGGTCAAACAAGAAAGCCAGTGAACCCATTGTTCCCAAGTTACCGCCGAACTTGTTGAATACGGAACGCACATCGGCTACTGTACGGGTAGTGTTATCGGTCAGTGTATCCACAAAAACAGCTACACCGTGAGGACCGTATCCTTCATAAGTCATACCCTTATAGTCGCTCTGGTCCTTACCCATCGCATTCTTGATAGCACGTTCAATATTATCCTTCGGCATGTTTTCACGCTTACAAGTAGCGATAACCGAACGCAGTGTCGGGTTGTTTTCCGGCTCCGGACCGCCGGCCTTCACCGCAATAGCAATTTGTTTACCCAGTCTTGTAAAGGTCTTTGCCATGTGACCCCATCTTTTCAATTTGGCAGCTTTTCTATATTCAAACGCTCTTCCCATTGGAACTGTATTTTAAATTATGAATTATAAATTCTAAATAATGAATCAACGCAGCTTGGCATTCAACTTGTCCTCCAGGTTCTTCACCAGTTTGGACATAATCTTGTCAATCTGCTTATCGTTCAACGTGGCATTCTCATCCTGCAGCAAGAAGCTCACCGCGTAACTCTTCTTACCGGCTTCCAGATTCTTACCCTCATAAACGTCGAAGAGAGAAACCTCCTTCAGCAGCTTTTTCTCCGTCTCGTAGGCAATCTTCTCAATTTCCGCAAACTGCACTTTCTTGTCGAGCAGTAACGCCAAGTCGCGTTTCACGGCAGGGAACTTGGAGATTTCCGTATAGCTCACCTTCACATTGCGGATGGCCTTCAGCAATTCTTTCCAGTTGAAATCGGCATAGTAAACCTCGTTGTCAATATCGAATGCCTTCAGCAGCTTCTTTGTTACAATACCGAAAGTAGCCAACCGCTTTCCACCCCTTGTCTGTACGGATAAACCGGCAGCATAGATGTCATCAGTCAGATTGCCGACAACCAAATCATGCATGTGCAGCCCCAATCTGGCAAAAACATTCTCAACGTATGCCTTCAGCTCATATACCGAGCTGTTCTCGTCCGGATGAGCCCATGAGTTGGTCACCCTCTTGCCAGTCACCCACAAACCAAGATGATAGTCTTCGGAATAAGCGGCAAGCACTTTCTCCGGATTCTTCTTTTCCTCGTTGAAGTGATAACAATTACCGAATTCAAAGAATTTCAGGTCTGCATTCTTACGGTTGGCGTTGTGCGAGATGCTTTCCAATCCACCGAAAAGCAGTGTCTGACGCATGGCATTCAAGTCTGCACTCAACGGATTCAGCAACATTACCAGATTCTTCGACGGATAAGACTCCAAGTTGTCATAGTAAGCGGCACGCGTCAACGAGTTATTCAGAATCTCATTGAAACCACAGCCCACCAGCTGCTCGGCAACCAAGTTCTGCAGTTTGTTGGATTTATCATATTCACCCTTGGTAGTCAGACAAGACTTCAAGGTAGTCGGAATCTCCACATTATTATATCCGTAGATACGCAGGATATCCTCTATTACATCGCAATCGCGCTGCACGTCCACACGGTAAGGAGGAACATCCAGTGTAAGCCCTTCGGCTGTCTCGTCTACAATCTTCATTTCCAGACTTGTCACGATGCTCTTGATGGTATCCACCGGAATAACTTTACCAATCAGTGAGTTCACTTTCTCATAGGCAAGTTCCACACGGAAATCCTTGGCAGGAGCGGCGCACACATCTTTTATTTCAGAAGAAATGGTACCTCCGGCAAGTTCCTTTACCATCAAAGCAGCCAGCTTCAGGCAGTAAATAGTGGCATTCGGGTCAATACCTCTTTCAAAACGGAAAGAAGCATCTGTGTTCAATCCATGACGACGGGCTGTCTTGCGCACCCATGTGGGATGGAAGTAAGCACTTTCAAGGAACACATCCTTGGTGGTTTCCGTAGAACCGGAATCCAGACCGCCGAACACACCGGCAATACACATCGCCTCTTCCTTGTTGCAAATCATCAGGTCGCGTTCGTTCAATTTACGCTCCACGCCATCAAGAGTTACAAACGGAGTACCTTCCGGCATGGTCTTTACAATCACCTCACCGCCTTTAATCTTATCCGCATCGAAGCAGTGCAGCGGCTGGCCGAAAGCATGAACGATATAGTTGGTAATATCCACCACATTATTGATAGGACGCAGGCCGATAATACGCAACTTGTTCTGCAACCATTCGGGGCTTTCTTTTACTGTAACCCCTTTCACCGTAACGCCGGCATATCGGGGACATGCTTCGCTGTTCTCTACAGTTACTTTAATATCCAAGTCGTGATTTTCTACCGCAAAAGCGTCTACCAAAGGTTTCTTCAAGGTAGCCTGCTTACCGTTCTGTATCAAGTAGGCGTACAAGTCGCGTGCCACCCCATAATGTGAGCAAGCATCAGCACGGTTGGGAGTGATGTCCACTTCCAGTACGTAATCGCTCTTGATGTTATAGTAGTCCTTGGCAAGCGTACCCGGAACAGCTGTCTCCGGCAGTACGATGATGCCTGCGTGGTCCGTACCGATACCGATTTCATCCTCAGCACAAATCATGCCGACAGATTCCACGCCACGAAGTTTTGATTTCTTGATGGTAAAACATTCGTCACCGTCATACAGTTTTGTACCCAACGTGGCTACTACCACTTTCTGTCCGGCAGCTACATTCGGAGCGCCGCATACAATCTGCACGGGTTCACCTTGTCCCAGGTTCACCGTAGTGACGTGCATATGGTCTGAGTTAGGATGAGCTTCGCATGTCAGCACTTCGCCGATGACCAGTCCTTCCAGTCCGCCTTTAATGGTTTGCACCTCTTCCACACTTCCCGTTTCCAGTCCGATGGAGGTCAGTGCCGCAGCAACTTCATCCGGTGTCAAATCGAAATCGACATACTCTTTCAACCAATTATAAGAGATATTCATATCATTATATTTTTATTGTTTCCAAAAGTGACCTGCAAAGGTAATAAGATTTTTTGGTTGGCAGGGAATTATAAATGAAGAAAATAACAAAAAGGCGATGAAGTGCTTTTCCTTCACCGCCTTTCTCCTAATATTACTACATGAATCTACAATTTATACATTCATTGCATTGGCACCTAAAGCTCCCAATATGGCAGAAGCAACAGCTATCACTACCTTCAAAATTTTGTCCCAAACGTTCTTTTTCATAGTTTTAATCTTTCTAAATCAGTAAATACATCTTATCCTAACGGGTTCTCTCCCTGGTCACCGTCGGAACCGCCACCGGAATTACCACTATCACCGGCATCATCCTTACCATCCGTAACCACTCCCGTCCATTTCTCAAACTCCACACCCTGGAGCAGGGCACGCGTAGTGCCGATGGCAGCCGGGCGCGTGTATTCCGGAGTAAACTGGCAGCGCAAAGCAGTCACCTGATTGGGATTCACGTCTTCAGATTTGACCACTCCCTTACCTCGCGTACGGGCCTTCATGGTGAATGTGCCCAGGCCATCCAGACGCACCGTACGGCTGTTCAGCAACTGGCTCCTCATTACCGTCATCAGGTTACGGATTACATTATGTACGTCACCCGGAGTCAGGGAAGATTTCTCGGCAATCACCTCAGCCAGCTGTTGCGCATCCACAGCTCTTCCCACTTTCTTCAAACTCAGATGCCAAAGTTTGGCACCCTCTTTCGTCGCCAGAGACGACTGTCTTGCATAATAAAATAAAGGCATACTTTCTTTCTCCTTTTTACATTTTTAATTCAACATGGTTTTTCATCTCGTATTGTTGATCAACAATGCAAAGGTGAGGATATATTTGCCTGTAAACAAAGAAAACAGCCTCGCTGAAGCTGTTTTCTGAGATAAGTTCATAAAGTATTGATTTACAAGTCGACAGATTAGGCAAGCCAACTTAATCAAGAAAAGGAAAGCTTATTTCAAATTGATTGATGTAATCCAAAATACCTCTTCATGAAACAGATATAAATAAGACTTAACAAGAGGATGGTACATAGCAGATACCAGTAGCCTGAATCCAAACACATTATATATCCTACGATTATGATTGCCTGCACTGCCATGTAAATAGAAGAAACCATTACATGAGGAATCTTCAGCTCATTCGCCATAATCTGATACAGATGCTTGCGATGCGGTAGTCCGATATTCTCATGAAGCATCAGGCGGTGAATGATAGTCAGTACACTATCCACACCATAAACGGATAAAAGGACAATCCAACTGAAATCTTCCGTTTCAATGATGAGCCTGCCTATCAGGAAAAGAAGGATGAAGGCAATGCTCACCGAACCCACATCACCCGCAAAGCATTTGGCACGCTTGCGGAAATTGAAGAAGCAGAAGACAAGAACGGAACAGATAACGGTATAGATGAAATCCGCTTCCACAAAAGTAACAACCTCCTTATTGATATAGGCCAACGCAGCAAGAATAACCAGAGAACAACCGCCGGTTATGCCATTAATACCATCCATAAAGTTGTAGGCATTGATGATACCCGTACAGACTATCAAGGCTATGACTATCCACCACCAGGACAAGGAGAACAGTCCCCACTGATAAAACATCAAGGCCATGGCAGAGAAATGAAAAAGCAGTCTTGTCATCTGTCCGGTGGATTTTATATCGTCCACGAAGCTGATGAACGTCACCAGTGTCAAGGCAAGCAGGAACCAGGGATATTCAAAGCCACTCGTCAGGAAATAGACCAACGCACCGAAATAAAAGATAATCCCACCACCACGCAAAGTCACTTTCGTATGGGAACTGCGCTCATTGGGCTTGTCGATGATATTGCACCTATCAGCCACCCTAAAATAAAAAAGTTCTGCCACGAATAACAGAACTAAAATTATCAGATAATACATAAATACAAACTTATTTTACTACTTCAAACTGTCTGCAACCTGTTTTAAAGACTCTTCAAAGCTTACCAGCTGATAATCAAATTCCATCTTACTCATCTTTGGATTGTAATAGTAGGTCGCAAACATCTTATTTATAGGCTGCAACACAAAGCTACCCAACCACACAAACGGGTTCAGCAACTTGGTTATCCAAACCTTGTGACCAGCAACCTTAGCGAAGTAACGGACAATCTCCACCGTATCAGCCAACTCGCGATTTTGCGGATAAAACGTACCCTCCAACTCACGTTCAATCGCCTGCTTCACAAACTCAGCCAAATTGTCAATATAGAGCATCGAACGCTTATTGTGCCACTCTGGAAATACCGGAGTCTTACAAGCCAACTTCGCCAAACGAGGGAAATTCCCCTTCGCATTTGGACCATAAATCATACAAGGACGAAGGATACAGATTTTCATCTGATTTCCACCTTTAGTTTTAGCAGAATCTTCCTCCTGATTTTTAACAAGATCCCACAGTCCATTCTCTGCCTGTAACTTCGAGTCACCATAGAACCCATTCGGAGCCGGTTTCGTTTCTGCCGTCAAGACTTCAGCCTTAAGCGACCGGCTTTCATGAAACACTATCTGGCTCGACATAAAGATAAACTGCTTCACGCCCGTAGCCTTAGCATGTTTTGCAATCTCAATCGTTAAGTCACGATTCACCTTATAATAAAGCGGCTCCATTTTCGGATCTGCATTTACATGTGCAATACCAGCCACATGAAAGACCACATCATACTTTGTATAATCAGCCTTCTTCCAGTTGTCGTCCATCGTATCCACCGCATCAATCTGATACGATGAGTCCTTAGACAATATATATTTTCTGACGCTCTCGCCCACATAGCTACCAGCGCCAGTTATTAATATTTTCTTCATTCGTTCAATTAGTAGAGTTTCTCTATTTCTTTCCAAACCAATCGGCTGTCAAAGTTCTCAACGACCCACTTTCGTCCATTTCTTCCATCAATGACATTTTCCTTACGAATCATATCAAGCTTTCTCACCAAATCCTCAGGAGCAATATCCACGAACAAACCTGTCCTACCGTCAATAATCGAGTCACAACAACCTGTTACACGAGTCGTAATGACAGGTTTCTCCATCGCCTGCGCCTCCAACACACCCGTAGGAAATCCCTCACGATAAGATGCGAGTACATACACATTCATCAACGAATAGTAATACTCCATACCGCCATTGATAAAGCCTGTGAAAATAATACGCTTATCATTCTTAATCCGTTCCTGAATGTCCTTAGGCAAAGCATCCCTCACCTCAAACATGCCTACAAGCAACAACTTGCAGTTATCCGCATCCTGCAACCGGTCAAAAGCACGTACCAGTTCAATAATGCCCTTATCACGTACCAAACGACCTGAATAACCAATTACAAAGTTACCCTCCTCAATGCCATACTTTGCTCTCAATGCAGCAACCTTCGTCTGATCAATAATAGCGGGATTGAAGTGATTGACAGTATCCACTCCATTGCATGTACCCTTACCTAAAATGATTTGCTTTTTTGCAGGAGCCAAATGATTTTCAATACTCCTTCTAAGCACAGATGGACTTACACACACCACCTTAGTTGAACAAAACGAAGCCAATCTGTCCACCGTCATCAGTATGAAACGTTTCAATCCATAACTAGTCTCATACACCAATCCATGACGAAAGTAAATGCGATTAGGCACACGCATCAACCAACCCGAAATCATAGCTAGTAACCCACCTTTAGGCGTATGCCCAACAATGATATCAATCTTTTGTTTTTTGATAAACTTGCAGATATTCCGTATCGAAGTAAAATCCTCTTTTATCGAGATACTTCTATTCACAGGAGTCTCAATATACGCGAATCCTTGCTCCTTAGCAAAGTCTGCCAAATACTCACTCGGACTGCAAGCTACATTCATATTATAACCCTTTTCTTTGAAGTATTTGAACTGATCTCCGATGAAATATGGAAGAACGAAATAAATATTTACTACATGTAGAATATTCATTTTTATAAAGCAACATATTTTTACTTACCTTCTTGCCACTTTCTACAATCCTTGAAGAAGCTAATGACAATCATTGTGAGAAGAATCCCTACAGGGAAAGCCGCAATAATGGTTACGCCCTGAAGACTATAGAGGGAATTCTCAGCAAAGAGAAGACCGATAGGAAGAAAAATGAGCAAAAGCGCCCAAAATCCACGAATCTTGCGTGAAGGTTCTTCATCGGCAGCAATCTGTTTGTAACTGTAAGATGAAGTGACATATGTGATGCCATCAAGTGTAGTACTATAGAAAGCAATCATAGTAATCACAAGCAATATCAAGGCAACTGCAGGAAGAGGGAGCGTGTCAAAAATCATCAGAATGGCATCGTACATCTCACCACCATTGCTAATGAAGCCAGTCACATTAAGACCATACTTCATTTGCTGAGCAAGCCCGTAGTTACCAAGAATAATAAACGACATGTAGGTTCCTGCGAGCCCCCAACCAAACGAACCGAAGACCGTGTTGCGGATAGTACGACCCTTTGAAATCAAAGCGATGAAGAAAGGAGTTGCCACACACCAAACAAGCCAGTATGCCCAATAATAGACAGTCCAGTTCTGAGCAAAACCGTTTTCACGAAGAGGATCCATATAAGTAGAGAGACCGATGAAGTTCTGAATGAGGTTGCCCAATGATTGGAAGCCTGTTTCAACGATATAACGAGTTTCACCACCCAAGAAAAGGAAGTAAAACAAGATACCGAAAAACAGATATGAACAGATGCCTGCAAGTTTGCTGATACCAGTCACACCGAAGAGTACGGTAATCGTGTAGATAGAGCAGATAAGCAGAAGCACACAGATGGTGATGGCTGTATTGACCTCAAAACCGAATACCGAACCCATAGCTTTGGTAAGCAGAGGAGTTGCCAACGAGAAGGTAGTAGCAGTAGCACATACCACAGCAAAGATGGCAATCACATCAATCATCTTACCCCAGATACCATCCACTTTATCGCCAAGGAGCGGACGGCAAGCCTCTGAGAAACGCTGTCGTTCACGCTTGCGAACATGCATCATGAAGCCAAAACAAACAGCAAGAATCACATAAAAGCCCCAAGCCAAAGGTCCCCAATGAAATAAAGTGAAAGTAGGAGCCCACATCTGCATAGAGCCCTTTTCTACTACATGAGTTTCTGCGCCATAGAGTGCCCACTCAATAAGTGAGTAAAACATGATGTCGGCTGCCATAGTGGAAGTGAAGATCATTGTACCCCACTTGAAGTTACTGTAAGCAGGCTTGTTTAGATTTCCAAATCTGATGTTTCCATACTTTGGCTTAAGAGCTACATAGAGTGCACAAGCCACACTACCAATAGCAAGTATAGAATAATAGAGTCCGATGGTATCACCCAAAAATCCCCTCATTATATCGACTACTGATTTTGACTTATCGGGCACTATCATAAATACTGCCATCAATGCTATAACTATAGCAAAGGGGATTAGCATCGTGCTCCAATCAATTTTTCTATTTTTGACTTCCATCTGTATACTATCTTTTGATGTTCTTTAAGTTCCTTATCGCGCGATTGTAACGGTCGTATCCGTAGGTCCCAAAGTTATCTCCCTTTGCCTCCTTGATGATTGTCCATTGTGCCCAGAGGTAATCCCAAAGAATCATATAACAGAGAATCTTTTTAAAGGAATTCTTCGGTACATTTCCGTTAAAATACTTGTCAAGAATGTAATCCTGATTTTCTTTCGTAAAGTCTGCTTCTATAAATAGAGCTGCAAAATCTGCCATCGGGTCGTTCATACCTGAGTACTCCCAATCAATGAGGTAGATTGTTCCATCCATTGCCTTGATGAAGTTCTCGTAGAGAGCATCATTGTGACATGGGCAAAGTTCTACACCCAATTCATTTAAATAGCCTTCAAGTGCCATCACCTGCGGACGAACCTCCTCCCATCCTTCATACATTATAGCCTCTGCCTTTTGTATCAACAGGTCGTACTTTTCTATCTCCTGAAAAATATTGAACTCGTTCTTCAGCCGAATATGCGAACCATGAACCGTCTGATAAATCTTGGCTATCTTCTTCATATTGTCATGACGCTGGATAGTAGCGGCATTGAGGGTTTCAGCATTCTCTACAAAGTCTGCCAGTTTAATTCCGGTCTTTGCATTGAAATAGCGAATCTCCGGAGTCACACCCATCTTGCAGGCTTCGATGGCATTAAATTCTTCGTTAGCACGCTCCACCATTCCCTCCGAACCATTTCCTGGAACACGAAGTACATAACTCTTACCTTCGAAATTCACTCGGAAGTTCTTATTGCTCATACCGCCAATCTGTATGATTTCAACCTTGCTGACATCTTCTCCTGAGAAGATGCTCTGCAGATGCATCATCAGGTTATCGTAATCAAACGGATCTTCGCGTCTTCTGAGACGAGGATAAATATCGTTCTGTAACTTCTTAAAATCCTCTTCACAATCCACATCGCCCCAAATGAGATTCTTGAACATTATGACAGGACGATCAAGCGGATCGGTCACATCCATCAGCAGATACTCATAGTTAAGATACGGATTGCTGGCATGCTCCCAGGCTTCAATCAGATGCTTATAAGTGTCCAGGCTGATACGGCTCACACCTATCATCTCACCCTCAAAATGGCACACACGATGGCGATCTTTTGTTATCTTGGTAGCAAAACCATTCTTTGTTTCCATAAAGCACTCGTCGCCCGAACCACTTTCCTCAGTCATTGAGAGACAATTGCCTTCGGTTCTGGCAGCGAGTTCCTCCAGAACTCTTCTGCCATAGAAAGTATCGCTTTCTATAAGCAGAAAATCCTCTTGGATATCATCTTTTGCCAATGCCAGCGAACCCATAGATGCCGTAAACTCATAGTCCTCATTTTTGATGAGTTTTACATCTTCAGCTGCATATTTCTGGAACATTTCAGCTTTGTAGCCCACCACTAACACAATATTACTGAAATGGAGGTCGCGAAGGATTCCCAAAGTTCTGTCAAGCAAGCAAAGACCTTCGGCAAACGGCATCAGAGGATAGGGTATTTCAGAATCCTTCTCACGTCTGGCTGCAAGTATTACGGCAGTTTTCATATTCTCTTAATCTCTACACCTTTTTCGGAATTGTATTCGTATGGGATTTCACCTACCATAAACCGGAAGTGCAGGTAGTCGCCCTTGTGCCTGATATTCTTAAAGGCATAAACATCTGCCTCTTTCACCTCAAGCTGTTGGCAAATCTGCTTAACTACCGACGAACATGTATCATCTTTATAGCTTTCGTCAAACTGGCGCAATTCGTCAAGCGAATCAAACTCAAGAATCTCCCCTTCCTTATAGCGGTTGATTCTCATCTTTGGCAGTTGGTCTATATAACGGATATAGACATCCTCCCAATAGCCTTGCTTGGTTTCTTCGTTCTTGTATTCCTCAATCATAATCTTACGGAAAGCCTCCGAGAACTCATGATTGAAAAACACATGCCCTACCATATACCAAGCATCACGACCGCCAATCTTTACTTCGGTAATCTGACCGTTGTCATTGGTGGTCAGACAATATTCACCAGTTTCGCCTTCTGCATAGAGAGCAGAATAATAACTTTCAGCCGATTCCTTTACGAATACATTATCTGGGAAATAGTTATCTGAACTACACACGAACGTATTATCCAGTTTTTCGATTACACGTATTACTGACGAAGTATTGTTGTAACAAGCATAATCTTCGTTGCACACAATGCTGACGCCATACTTCTTCTTGAGATAGGCAAACATTTCTGCCTTATACCCCACAACGAGAGTGATGTCTTCAATGCCAGCCTCTTTCAACTGACAAATCTGGCGCTCAATGAGCACCTCACCTTTCACCTCCAGCAATCCTTTTGGACGTTCAACAGAGAGTGGTACAAAGCGCGATGAAGTACCCGCAGCCATAATGATGGCATTACGTTTTGTCATTAGAATGAGATATTTGCAATGAAGTTGATGTATGGCTTATCAAAAACCGGATTGTAGATATACTCTGCACTCAGAGGAAGCGTCCATCCATTTTTGAAGTTTACATTATAAGTATATTTCAGGTCGATGTTGCAGACTGCGAATTTCTTTTCGTAATTGGTGTAACAAGACCTAGTTGGTGTCATACCAACAGCCAGCGAGATGCGGTTGTTATTGAGGAAATCGTAATAAGTACCAATCTCCAGATAGGTAGAGTATGCCTGCTTCAGATTGCCATCGGCATCCTCGTATTTGTCATCATCGCCTGCAAAAAAATTACTGGCAGTAATCCAAAGAGGTACTCTCTCAGGAGTATAGGTGATGCAAGCCTCTAACCAGTGACCATTGTGCTTACCGCCAAAGTACTCATCGCCCTTACTTCCAATAGTAGGGTAATAATAGTCGTTGAAGGCAACGGTCAAGCCCTTCCAAGTATAGCTCAAACCAAGGTCAACCTCTGCATATTTACCATTAAAAGCATAACCACCCATGGCGTATACATAAAGACCATTCCAACTATAGTTCACACAAGGGAAAAGCACAGGTGCAGACTCCTCAGGAATCATCTCCATACCTCTCCACATATACTTGGTCTGAAGATCAAGGCCCAAGTGGAAGTTCGAAGCCTTTAGCTTTGCGCTCCAGTTGTTCCTTGCAGGAAGCCCAGCCTTTGCTACTGGAGTTGATACGGTTTCCTTAACAACAACCTGTGCGATATAGACTGTATCATGAACGTACACGACTTCCTGTGCGAAAGAAGCAATCGAAATTGTTAGCAATGATAATGTAAGAAAAAACTTTCTCATTTCTACTGTAAATATTTATCACTAATTATATTATTTTCAATATTTCCTGATTACTAAGTGGTCGTTCAATAGAATAAGTTTTTTTGCTTCGCATTGCCTTTTCATTTATTACGATATTATCTGTCAAGACTCTATTTAGAACAATTCCAGTAAAAAAAACGCCAAAATAATCCAAAGGGAACACTCTTTACCTGAACTTCCACTATTTTTCTGCAGGTACCCTTATACCATTTATAAAAATGTTGTAAGAGACGTTATTCTTTGAACAGAATGAGTGAAGAAACATTCCATGAGGGACGGCCTCAGTTTGGTACTGAAAATAAAATCTTTCAAGAGCTTCGCTATATACATAAGTGTTAGATTTTATTTCCTACAAAGATATAGATAGCATTTTGAAGCCCTAATTTGAGTGCTTACTTAAATATATATGTCAGCCTATTTTAAGCACTTAAAAAACAAATGATTAACATTTTCATAATTGCAATACTCTACATAGACGGCATATATCCAAACAGGCTCTAAAAAAGAAATATTATTTCTCCCCTATTTTGGTATATTTATATCCCATTTTCTCTATATCAACTCTATTCCAAATATTTCGACCATCCACAATCACTTTCCCCTTCATCACTTTATCAATAACATTCCAAGCAGGTAAACGGAACTGTCTCCATTCTGTCATTAATAATAATGCATCTGCTCCGTCCGCACAATCATAAATATTAGAAGTATAAGTCACTGAATCACCTATTCTGCGTTTACATTCATCCATGGCAATGGGATCAAATACTCTAACTTGAGCTCCGATTTTCAATAATTTATCAATCACGACCAATGCCGGTGCTTCCCGCATATCATCAGTTTCCGGTTTAAACGCAAGACCTAAAAGTGCAATAGTCTTTCCTTTCAAACAACTTTCAGAAGCCTGTTTCAAGGAATCTTCAGCGGATATTAAAGCTACAAGTTTTTCATATACGATACTCTTCTGCTTCTCATTAACTCGTTCTACAGCTTCAATTATTTCCATGTGGTAACCATTCTCAACACCTGTATGTATCAATGCTTTAACATCTTTTGGGAAACAACTTCCACCATATCCACAACCTGCATAAAGAAATTTTTGTCCAATACGGGCATCTGCTCCAATTCCTTTACGCACACTATCCACATCAGCCCCTACCCTTTCACAAAGGTTTGCAATATCATTCATAAATGAAATGCGTGTTGCAAGCATTGCATTGGCTGCATATTTAGTCATTTCTGCACTGGGAATATCCATAAAAATCACCCGAAAATTCTGAAGCAGAAAGGGTTTATAAAGCTTAGTCAAGATCTCTTCCGCCCGCTTACTTTCTATTCCAATAACTATGCGATCCGGACTCATAAAATCCTTAATGGCAGCACCCTCTTTCAAAAATTCCGGATTACTTGCTACATCAAATGGAATTTGCAAACCTCGCTTGTCCAATTCTCCTTGAATAGCCATTTTTACTTTTTGAGCAGTGCCTACAGGAACTGTGGACTTTGTTACAAGTATAGTGTATTTATTAATATTCCTTCCAAATTCACGAGCTACCGCCAATACATATTGCAAATCAGCAGAACCATCTTCGTCAGGTGGCGTTCCCACTGCTGAAAAAACAACTGCCGCCTCATCAATGACATCTGATAAATTTGTCGAGAAGTTCAGACGTCCATATTCTACATTACGTCGTACCAACTCTTCTAATCCAGGTTCATAAATGGGCATCTCACCATTCTTCAACTTTTCTATTTTATCTATATCAACATCAATACATGTTACCCGAACACCCATTTCCGCAAAACATGTACCGGAAACCAATCCTACATAGCCTGTGCCTACAACTGCTATATTCATAATTACATTATTTTATAAAAAAAATACCTTATACAAGAAAAAAACATCCAAAAAGAAAAATTTCTCAATCCAAACCGATATTCTCTATAACGGAAGAAATGCTTTTGCCAAAATGTCATATTCTCACCATTTTTACAATAGAATTTATAAAGTCCCAGTTTCCTATTTGCCAATTTCGTAATAGAAGGAGCTTCTTTATCCACATGTATAATCTGAAGAATATCCGTCAGATATATAGCCTTTGGTTTAACTTTAAGCAAACGTGTCCACATATCCCAATCTTGATTACAAGGCATCTCTACATCAAAACCATTTGCTTGAAGTATCAATTCTTTTTTTACCAAAACTTGATTTCCCACCACATTACACCACAACAAATCATATAGAGAGAAACACCGATCTTTAAAAAAATAGCGAACAATCTTCTTTCTATTTTTCTCATCACAAATTACCCCGGCAGAACATACAAAAGCCACCTCATCCGACATCGCAGCCATCATTTTCTCAATTCTCTCCGGCACAAATTCATCATCATCATCCAACCCTGCAATATACATTCCATGAGCTTGGCTTATTCCATAATTACGAGCAGCACAAGCTCCCCGATTAGGATCTGGCAATGCATAATAAAAAAGATTATCATTCTTCTCTATCAACTGCCCGATTTTTTTTGCAGTATCATCAGAAGAATGGTCATCCACCACGATAATCTCTATATTTCGATAAGATTGGTTTATAACAGAATTAACGGCTCTTATCACATTATCCTCACGGTTGTGTGTTGTGACAATTACACTCACTAATGGTTCATTCATAACTATTCGAAAGGATATAAATACTCTTCCAATTCTGATTCTATAAATTTTATTTTCTCAAGTTCCTTAACATACATAGATTTCTTCCAAAGCATTGTATTGTTAATCGATCTTGAAGGCATGAACTTGGGATCTTTACTATGCAGTTTCTCATCAAGATTCAAAAAATGATTTACACGCTTTGAAAATTCATCGTAATGATAAATAGCGTCTTCGAAACGAATTCTCAATACATTTTCCGAATCTTTTTCTCGATTGATTTGTTCACGCTGTTTACGATATAACACCACAAATTTATTTACATCCTTAGGTACCCAACCCTCACCCCAGCGCACAACATTTTCCAAATAATAATCACGAGGATCACGATCAACCACTATTGCTTTCATCTTTTCAAAATAATCGAAATAACGGTTGATGCCAGTAGGCGGTAGCAATTGATCAAAATAAATATAATCATATTTATTAGACGGATCTATTACTTCACACAATGCTGTGAGATACCATTTCAC
Organism: Bacteroides sp. AM07-18; assembly: GCF_003602695.1. Taxonomy (NCBI): domain Bacteria; kingdom Pseudomonadati; phylum Bacteroidota; class Bacteroidia; order Bacteroidales; family Bacteroidaceae; genus Bacteroides; species Bacteroides sp. AM07-18. Next base: position 78,891 of record NZ_QTLM01000001.1, on the reverse strand, counting down.
ACATTCACAGAAATATACTTTTGTTGGAGAAGAAAAATACATATCTCGATGCGGAATATAGTGCGCAATATACTTACGGTTTCCACCTAATAATCTCATGAAATGAGGATAGATTTTATATAAAAGATAAGACTTCCATCGAGGCGCCATCACCAAATATTCTCCCCAAAAACCATCCCATGTTACATCCAACAGTTTCGATAGGAAATCATAAGATATTTTTTTAAATTGCCCATGGAAAAATTGTTCATATCTCTTATTAAAAATATCGCCCGCTTGCCATTCCACATAATTGATGAAATTCTGAATAGCAATATCAGAATTCAATCGATGATAACTATTCACCAATGTATCTTCCAACGAAGTTACTCCACCAAAATCTTGAAGAAATCTAAACTCAAAATCACCGAAATTATTAATATTCTCAAATTCTGATAAATAATCGGTCACTACACCCGACCCTGAACTTCCAAAGCTAGCGCACGATACTATTTTGTAATCTTTCATTAACACTACATTTTATATTAATATAGATTCAGTAAAAAGGCTTCCACTCTTTCTAATATCACTTCCGGAACAAACTGTTTACTTTTCTCCAATGCCAAATCTGAATATTTTCGATACATTTCTTTATCGGAAAGTATGCGATATATATTTTCTCCCAATGCCTCGAAATCATCAATAGGAGAAACAAGCCCATACTCACTATTACCCAATATCTCACGTACCGATGTGTCCGATGACACTAATGGAAGTCCAAAACTACCCGCTTCAATCAATACGGTAGGTAATCCTTCTGAAAAACTGGAAAAAGCGAACAAATGTGCTGCTGCATAATAATTCTGAGGTTCTGGCTGGTTACCCTCGAAAAAGCAAACATCTGCCATTCCATTCTCTACAGCAAAAATTTTAAGTTCCTCTTCAAGTTCCCCTTCACCTACCATCAACAAATTACACGAATAATGGTATTTTTCTCTAATATATGCCATGGCCTTGATGAGGCTTTTATGGTTTTTTTGAGGAGATAACCTTGCTACCATCAATACAAAATCACCATATTTATCTCTCAATTCACTTATCTTCTGTTCATTCAAAGGTTTCTGTCTTATAAAAGAAGGATTATAAATTTTTTCAATATTCAGATGAAGGAACTTATTGAAAAACAAGACCTCTTTTTGACAAACATCGGTCAACACCACCAGATTCTTTATTTTCATATATAACCTTTCAAAACCTGGTACAATTACCATATAAGAATAAAGCCCCCCATGCAACCAACAACACTTCTTTTTCGCTTTCAGAAAGTCATATGCAACAAAAGACAGATCATTCAAATGACCAGAGAAAGCAATCGCCACATCATATTTTCTTCGAGGTGTTATGATGCATTTATAACCAAACAAAATAATCCTCAACAATAAAAAGATTATAGGAAAAGCATATTTCCCCCACCAATATTGCTTGGCAACCCTCCAATACGCTTCAGGGCAAAGTGCCAAAGGCAACGGCATATTTTTTATTTCACAATCTTCAGGCAATTCATTGACTATTTCATCCGTTTTTTTAGGATTCAGAATATAAACATCCACTTCATAGCCACGTGATTTTAATAAATGGATATAATCTATCCCCACGCGCTGAATGCCTCCATAAAACATAGAATCAAAAACAAAAGCAATTTTCATTTCATCTAAATTTACTAAATATTATTTCCGAAAAGATGTTTCTAACTCCATAGCCCTATCCGCATCTTCTATACGCTGCTCCACTATGTTTTTCTGATTTTTGTCAAAACGATGAAATATATCAGTATATGGATACCAATGATGATAAAATTTCAATCCACTTCTCACATAAGACAAATCTCCTGCATAATAATTGGCATTAGGCAATATAGGAAGGGTGAAAAAAAAGACAAAAGCCAATAAGTTTTGCGGCAAGCGTAAACGGTATAAAGCATCAACATAATAAAGTAACATATAAAAAACGATATAATTTATCATACGTCCCGCAATAGCAGTATTGGCAACCATTGTTGTAGCAATGAAAAAATAAAGCATATAAATGGGGTCATATTTATCTATTTTGCCAAGCAACTTCTTTCTATTGTAATAAACTAAAATAAATGGAAATAATACATACTCAACAAACCGTAATATTTTCCCATTAATGTTCATGCCCAAACCTTGATAATATTCAAACTTCTGAGCAATAAGAGGATTGACAAATAAATAAGAAAATATATCGTTCAGATACCCCCATAGCAATATATTTCCCACCAACATTAAAAATATATTCAGATAAGAGAAACGGATATACCGACAAAAAGGATAAAGAAACAATATAAAAGCAGAAGAATGGAATAAAAATGCTATTGATACAACCAAATAGTACTTACTCCATTTCTTATCAATATAATAATCTGATGCAAAAAGGAAACAAATGACAGCCAATGATTCACGTAGAATTTCTGTATTAAAATATAAATATTGATATAAAAAATAAAAAAGCACTACTGTAAAACGATATTTCGTTTTCTTCCAAATAAAAAAGAATACAAAGCCATTCAAAAGGACAGCATGTACAAATTGAAAAAATATAAAATCATCATAAACCGTTTTAATAATAGAATTTAAAAGTAACCAACCAGGATCAAAAAACACGTAAGAAAAGAGATTCATTTCATCCCCCAGTTTCGGATAAAAATCGAAATATCGAATATATCGCACAGTATCTCCCCCTACCACATAACGACATCCCATTATCAAAACTGCCAGTATAAGCAATAACTTATAAGACAGAACAAGCCCTTTCTTTTTTTTGCAGATATCATAACGGAATACAAAATAAAGGGTTAGAGTTAATACGAAGAAATAAATCATAGCATAATCTTCTTATATCGAGTATATGCACTCATAAAAAACGGTATATATAACAATAATAAAGTAAATACACATATCCATTTCATCCCCAATGTAAGATCCCCTCCAAGCATTACATATAAAGATAATGCTAAAACCGGCATTAAAGTAAACAATAATAACCTCCAATGAAAATCCACTCTATATAAATATTCTGTAGTTATCAAACTAATGGCACATAAAACAGCATTTGCTAAAAACATTGAAAAGGCAACTCCTGGCAAAGCAAAAAATCGAACTCCCAAAAACAAAGTTACTATATTAACAATCAATGACATAAAAAAATTAATCGAAATATATTGAGTTTTCTGCACAATTTTAGGCCCTACATTTACTATCTCTGTCAATACCAGAAAAGAGATGCTCAATCCTAACATACCTACATATTTAGACGAGTCCAAATATTTATCATCAGCCATAACCTTTATCAAATCTTGTGAAAAAACGGTAATACATGATACTAAAAAGAACAATGGCGGGGATAATAAATCCAACATACTTTGTATCATCTTTTTATGATTTTCCTTTTGCAGAATCTTAAATAAGAATTGATTCCAAGCCATCATAAAAGTTTGTTGAAACAGTTGCATAATCGACCCGAACTTCAATGCCATTGAAAAAATTCCTAAAGTATATGTATCCAAGTATCCTAATATAAAGAAACGATTAGAAGAAGAGTTTATAGAAACTCCTACACGTGCTGGGAACTGTGGAATTGCATATCGTAAAGACTTCAGAAAAGCTGTTTTTGAAAAAGAGAACGCTAACAATTTGCGAATAAAAATCAAGGATAATACAGAAGAGAAAAAAACAGCCAAGAGTTGAGACATGAAAAAACCTTGCAAGCCCATACCTGAAAATCTCAAAAAGACAAACATCAAAGCTATCAACAATATGGATTTTATAATCACGGAAGTTGCAAATAAAAAGACCTTATTTTCAAACCTTAATAGAATTAAAGACAATGTTGAAAGTGCTGAAAAAGGCATTTGTATCGCAGCTATTCTGAAAGCATATGCATACTGAGTATTTTCACACAATAAAACACTTAATGTTTCCGCATAAATACATACCAACAAAACAAGCAATAGCACCAATAAAAGTATGACAGAAAATATAGTAAAAGCAAAAATTTTTCTCTCTTTACTCTCATATTCATAATAATATCTTTGTAACGATGTCTCCAATTGCAAAAAGGCAAATATCAACACAACACCAATTGTCGTTTGTACAATGTCAATTACCCCAAACTCAGCAACAGTAAAAGTTGAAGCATATAACGGGATTAAAAGAAAAGAGCATAGCCGCTCTAAAGCAACGGCAAAACTATATGAAAAAAAATTCAGAATCAATTCTCTCATTTTCCAAAACGTCTTAGCCAAGATTGATATGTATACTTTTCCACTATGCTCGAAGATAAAGGAACAATATCCTTTTGCAAAAAAGCATCCAATTCATCCCATGAATCCATATCAATAATAAATATATTATTCGGATCATAAAAATCCGCTTCTTTCACTGACTTTTGATTTGTAATTAATTTCTTTCCGAAAAAAAATGCTTCCATTACCCTTAAAGTATAACCGCTTTGTCCTGGTTGGGCTATATCCAATAAAATATTTGACTTACTTACATAATCCAAGTATATTTCATATTCCAAATAAGGAAGTCGCTGCGATTTAGGCAATGTTTCGTCAACTACATAAAACAATACATTCATATTTAGAGATATGAATTTCTCACGTAAGGTATTCAACAACGCTCCTCTTCCCTTATTTTGACCACAGAACAATACATCATACTCTTTTCTCCCAATCTTTTCAGGAACCAATTCCTTTAAATAGAAAGCTGTATTATATTGCATATTCCAGCGTTCACAATCTGCCTTATCAAAAGACCATAACTGACATCCCATTTTCCACAAAACAGAGGGCAAAATTGAGTTTTTCGCAGCAATAACAGGATTCCAATACCAAACTATAACTTTACCATGCATCATTTTTTTACATACATATTTGATTACTCCATATGAATAATCATGATTGTAAGCAAAAATAATTACGCATTTATATGTATTTAATTTCTTTTTCCAATTTCCTAAAAAGATAGCTATCAATTTATTATCCAATATACCCAAACTCTTTAATACCTTTTTCAATATTCGAGTAATTATTCCCATATTTTTATAGGGAGCACAAATGTCCACATTGTTATTCCCCATATATTTTTCCCATATAGGAAATGGCGTATATAATACCAAAAAATCCTTATTCATTTAACAAATCTATTTCTCCTTTTCATTTATTTACTACCATAGCTGGAACACCAACCACAGTACATCCAATAGGCACATCATGAATAACCACAGCATTAGCACCAACCATACTATCATCCTCAACAATAACACCTCCTAAGACACATGCCCCACACCCAATCATAACATTATCTTTTATAACAGGAACCCCTCTATTATTTCTACCTGCTATTGAAACATTCTGATATATCTTACAATTATCTCCAATTATAGCATCTTGATGAATCACACATCCCAAGCCATTATGGACAAACAAAGTATTCCTTCCTATTTGTACACTAGGAGGCAGTTCACAAGAATAAATAACTCGAATTAAACGAGATATAAATCCTGGGAAAAACGGTATTTTCTTTTTATACAAATAGTGCATCACACGATACAAACGCATTAAAGAGTTCTTTTCCATAAGTGGTGTTAATACTCAATTTAGAGCATATCCTTTTTATAAGGCACCAGAATGGGTGCCTCACAAAAAATTGCTATTAAATTCGATTGATTTTTAACTATTGGCATACAGCCAAGTCTATATTTTGCGGTGCAAGACTCAAAAAATCTCTGCAACCGTTAAAAATTCCGGTAAAAAATTTGCCAAGATAATCCCACGTGGACCTGCCTTGCAGCTTCACCGTGCTGATTATGCTATGGTATACGGCGGCAATCTCAGCCCCCTCGTCGCTGCCGAAGTGCAGCGAGTTCTTCCGTTTGGTCGTAAAGGGACGGACAGCACGTTCTGCAAGATTGTTAGAGATCGGATAACGCCCGTCCTTGATATAAGTGAAAGCCTCCTTCCAAAACTTATGGAGATAATTAAGGGCCTCACGCATATAACAACTTTTCTGCTCCTCCTCACTTTTCAACTCCTGCAAAAGGTTCGCCCGCAGATTTATCATCACCTCCATGGTCGGCAACCCCTGCCGTCGCCGGGTACGTTCCCCGTCGGTGATCATCTCCCTGTCGTACTCCCTTTCAAAACGGAAGAGACGGTTGATATTGTCAAGGAACACATCAGCCCTCTTGTCGCCACCTTCCATCCAGGCCTTCACGAACTTCGCCCGCACGTGCGCCAGACAGACCTGATGGTCCGTATCCTTATACCTGTGGGTTTTCAGCTCGTCACCGATAAAGACATAAGCGTTATAGCCGTCCGACATGAGAGCCTTCAACTCGGCGTCACCTAAAAAGTTCGTCAGCACGTCACGGCCACGCGAACCGTCCTCGTAGAAGAAGATCACCACACGTTCAGCCTTGTTCACCAGGACCCACATGTAGCATTTCTTGTAACGGTCATATTTACGGACCTTGCACCACGTCTCGTCACAATTGACAACGGCATCCTTCTCCAGCGCGATACGCTTAAGTTCCAACACCATACGGTCGAGGTATTTCCTGCCTTTCTTCAGCCAGTTGCGCAAGGTGTTCTCCGATACGGTCATTCCCATATCCCCAAGCCATTGGTGCAGCAGGCAGAAGGTCACGTTCTTCACGTATACCTCATAGGCGATGGCCTGCAGGAACCCAGGAGTTATCTTGGTACCGTCAAACCGAGTTACCACCTGCGGGTGTCCTTCCTTGGGGAAATACCCCCAGCGCGGCTTGCGGCCCTTCTCCACGTACTGTACCATCTCGAACTGTTCTTCCACAAGGCGGATGTCCAGACGGAAGGTCCTCACAAGCTTGCGGTCAAGGATACGCCCGGGAACCTTGGAGAGATCCGACAAGTGCCTGACAGGAGTTCCGTTCACGCCCATGGTACGATAGGTTTCCGGACGGTTGCAGAGATCCCTCGGATTCGGAGAGGAGGGGTGGGATTCCTGTGTTTCCGACTCCGGTATGGAACGGGGATCCAACGATTCGTCCGTACCGTCAAAGCCATCTTTCTCATTCTCACGGTCAACCGGATCATCATCACTACCGGAATCATCCTTCTTTACGGACTGTTTCTTCGATCCGAAACGCTGCTTGCGGGCGGATTTGAGTTGCTCCTTCAGTTTTGTAATCTCCTGTTCCAGGGATTTACGCGATTTGCGTTCTTCCTCAAGAAGGGATTGCGACTCATTTAATTTTTCCAGCATCCGGTTGGAGCGGGATAACTCTTTTGTCAGATCCTCCAAAACCAGTTTCATCGCCCGGTTATCCAACTCAGCGTTCTCCAGACGCTCGATAAGGTATTCCACATAGCGGTTTTTCATTTCATCGGACATATTCTCACAGCGGTTAAAAACACGACGAGAGAAGGTCTCCCGAGACAGAAGCTCGCGTTTCTGAACTATAAACTGGCGTAATTCGTCCGTATCCATATCCTGCTTTTTGTGATATAAAGATACAAAAAAAACTTGATATAACCATATAAATACGGAACATAATCATCTTATCTTTAACGATTTAATTACGGGATTCTCCAACAGGAGGACCACGTCCTTCCAGTCTATCCGGCAGGCGACCTCGTTACCTTCGTCATCCTTGATTATACGCATAAACTGATAGCCCGAAACAAACTTCTTCTCGAAAAGACTATACGAACGGTTATCATAGGCGAACAGCCGAACGATACGCCGGTCTTTAGACATCACGATATAAATGTCACCGTCTGAGGGCTCACGGTGCAACTGTTCACGGATGACAGACAGAACACGGGAATGCTTACAACGCATGTCAGTAAAGCCACGCAGGTAATAGAAGCGGTTCATGCCGGTCACACTCAACATAGCACCTCCAGCTTTTGGATCAGACGGTACAGACCAGGATAATCCAGATCTTTTTGGAGGATATGCAGACCATTGCTCAAGGTTAGATCCAAGCATATACGCACGGGAAGCACACGCGCCCCTTGGCACGGATTCCGGTGATTGTTCCCTGCCTGCGGGGAAGGAATGTCCTTCTTGACCGGGTTTTCCACTGAAGGAGAAGACGGAACGGAATCCGAGGGCGGAACCGGGGGAACACCATCCACCTGAACTTCTACTATTTTTCTGCGGGTATCCTTGTACCATTTATGAAAAAGGTTGTAAGGAACGTTATGCGTTGAACAGAATGACTGAAGAGACACACCATGAGGGACGGCCTCCGTTTGGTACTGAAAATAAAATCTTTCAAGATCTTCGCTACTATACATAATTCGGAAATTTTAGTTCGCAGCGAAGATAGGTATTTCATTTTTGAGCTCTAATTTGAGTGCTTACGAATGGTCATCAAATGGGAACATTGCGAGACGCTTAGTCTTTCACTTCCTCCCACGGATAAGGATTCTCCATCACATTCTGAAACTCATCAACAGCTTCCTGCTGTTCGGCGGTCAGCAATGCAGCATTCCAAGAGGCAATGATGGAGTGAGCTTCATCTGCCAAAGGCTCATCGAAAACCTCTCCATAACAAGCAGTGAGCAGACGGAGCTTCAGCAAAGATGCGGGAAGAGTATCCAGAATATCCCAACAACGGTTCAGAACCTCCTGCACATGCTGCTGTTTCTCACCGTGGTCGACAAACGAGGCACTGTAACCCATTAAAAGAGCGAGACATACATTGGCTTGTTCCTCCACTGTAGTGCCCCAAGTGCCGGAATTATATAAAGTTGTAGTCAAACGATAAACTTCACCATTACGACGCGACAAGTCATCACTATAAATAGGACTCCCGTCCATACCCAAATACATCAGATCGTGCGCAGCACGCTGAAGGAGGAGTGCTTCTTCTAAAAGAGACATATTATTTCAGATTTATGATTTTAGATTCTAAAGAGGAAAAAAGATACTTCGCCACATCCTACATAGTGATCGTTATTTGATCACTTCTATAAGGTCCGGATGGATAGTGGCCATGGCAAGAGCAATGACACCTTGTATCTCTATAACCACACGGCGGTCACGTGCCCCCTTTACTTTCAGAAAAATACCCTCCTGACCTGCAAAGTCACCACCCGTAATACGGACTCTAGTTCCCTTCGACAGATTCAACTCTTCGGGCTGGAAATAAAGCAAATGGTCGTTATAGGTTCCGGCAACGGCGATGAAGCGCTGCATCTCATGGTCGGGAATAATTATCTTCTGACCACTGCGGGTATCGGTTATATATTGCAAATAAGTAATTTGAGACTTAACACGCTGTACGTCGGAAGGACGTGCATGGACAAAAACCAGATTACGGATGACGGGAACCAAAGTACGGACTTTCTTACCCTTACGGATACTTACCTTATATTGCATGGGGACAAAACAGCCGAGGCTCTCCTTCTCGAGAAGATGCACCGCATCAAGCTCTCTGCGGTATGTGGCACGCATGGCATGCCAGACTTCAACCTCGTTATCCGTTTCCATTTTCGTTGTTTTGTTCACAAAAGAGTGTTCCTCTGGGGCTTTGAACCCTCGGTATATACCTGGTATCCAATCATTTGCGAGCACCCTATGTAAAATACAGCAAGCATTGTGCCCTTCTTGCCAACAGTTTTTTTGCAGTTCGTCATTACCTTTTGGTAAGAGACTATAAACGAACGGATTACAAACAAAAAGCGTTTTTTAAACGTTCGTTTTTTGAACGTCAAATTTCAGGAAATGAAATAGGGAATAAGTTAATAAAAGGGAATGGAAATTTTAAATATTAAATAAGATACTTAATACACTGAATTACTGTATATTAAACTGGAATATGATGGGCTTTCCAAAATATTTTTATTAAACATTTTGAGGATATAAAAAACAGTCTTATCTTTGCGTCCATTAAACGAACGTTTAAAAAACACTTCCAAGTCAAAGTCATTTCCATTTATATATCAACGCATTAACCCATCATAAAGATAAAACCCAGCTTTTTATCTCCATCCTTACTCCACAAAAACAAAAAACTTGATATACCTTTGCATTTATTTTACAAACTACAGTAATTTTAATTATTAACCCAAAAACATTAGAAAATGAAGGCAAAAGAAACACTCCAAAGTAAGGAAAAAAAACAAAAAGAGACACCCTTAAAACGGATGTAAAGCACGGCATATCAGCTCCTAAAGCAGGAGTAGGACGTCCCTCAAGCGGGGAGGTTATAGGAATACTGCCACAATATAGGAAAGAAGTCATTAAAGACATCATCCTATGGAAAAAATCAAGATACTTTATAGAAGAAAAGCCGACAAGCAACAAGGCATTGGCACAATGGGCATACTCACATTTCGACTTTAGAACGCCAGACTATAAAAGACTGTCAGAAAACACTATAATACAAGAGTTCGGTGAAGTGTGGCGGGAAATGAAGGTAGCAGGAAAGATATAGGGAATAAAACAAAAAAGGGCAGAAACCACGAAACTTATTGACAATAATTAAATATAAACAACTTAAGGAATAAACCACTTATCTTTGCCGCCACTTTGGTAAGGATGAAGCCACACCGCCTATAGATGCCGCTTTCTCAACGAATGCGGCATCTTTTTTTATATACAAGCGTACCTCCTGCCAAACTAATACAATTATTAATTTTAAAGACAACAAGATGAGAAAGTCGACAAAGAACGCTTCACTTCACGAAGCACTGAGAAACCTATGGAAAATACGTATCATGCTGGAAAAGAACTACACGGAAACATGCGCCACATGGATGGCCCGACGGATAGAAAGCCTGATAGACCACATGCAATACGGCCACGCACTCATAGCCTACCACAAGCAGGACGGGACATTCAGGCTGGCGAAAGCCACCTTACTGCCCTACAAGGCAGACTTCAGAAGAGATTATGACATCACAAGAGTGACAAGCACCATAGCCTTTTGGGACGTGGAACTGCAGGCATGGAAAACCTTCCAGCTGGAAAACTTCCTCGAATGGAGCCCCATATGCTAACCATTAACCATTAATCACTAATCATTAAACACTAAAAACAATGGCCATGATGTACGGGGGAATGCTATACTTCCCCCTCAAAGTAAATCTATTCGAAGAGATAGCAGTGGAACTGGTGGAAGCCAGGTTCGGACTGAAAGGAACGGCGGCGGTAATGAAACTGCTGTGCAAGATACACAAGGAAAACGGATATTACCTGAAATGGAACGCGGAGCAATGCACACTGTTCACAAACAAGGCGGGAAAGGACATCAACGAGCAGGAGATGCAGGGAATCGTGGACATCCTGGTGGAGAAAGCCTTTTTCGACCCCAAAACCTATAAGGAGCAAGGGGTGCTGACCTCTACCGAGATACAGAAAATATGGCTGGAAGCCACCAAAAGAAGAAAAAGGGACCTCACCACCCTACCCTATCTGCTGGTAGAGACGGAGGAAGATAAACCGGACAAGGACGAGACTTGTACGCAAAAACGGGAAAATTGTACGCAGGATGCGGACATTTTCCCCGAAAATGCATACAATTCCAAACAAAGCAAAGTAGAAGAAAGTAAAGCAAAAGAAAGTAAAGCACTTCCCCCTCTTACTCCCCCGGGGGAAAGCGGAGGAGCGCAGGGGAATCCTGATCTGGACATTCCCGGATATGCCTACAACAGGAATACGCACAACCTGGAATGCCTCATGCTGAATCTGGAAAAGCTCTACATCACCGACCGGGAGGAAATCAGGAAGATACTGAAGTTATCGGACTACGGCAGGCTGGGAAACTACGTCTGGAAAATATTCAATGGGACGAACTGGAGCAAGGTGAACAGCAAGGGAGGGTACATCATCTCGGTACTGGCAAGAGAGAAGCGGAGTACGGGAAGCTGATTCCACAGGGCACAAGCTATCAATAACATGTCATGCAGGAAATCAATAACGTGTGATACAAAAAACAAATATCGTGCCGGCAGGAAATTAATTCCTTGCCGACACGATATGAATTTCTTCTTCGTCCTTAAAACTGTACCTTATAATTATGCCGGTATTCAGTGCAAAACCTCTGCAATTCAATAAAAAATGGCTGGAACACAGCAAACAGTTCCTCATCGTGCTCTTCAAGGTAACGAATAGCCTTGTCTACGGATATATCAATATGATGATATTCCACCATGATGTTCAAAGACTCTCTTATTCCGTTCAGAGTGGCGTATTTCCGCAAACGGTCGGTCAGGATAAAATGCCAGATGAAACGTTTGAACCGTACCGGAAGATAGCGGTAATTGATGAGGAGGGAAAGATAGAAAGTCCGGGTATACCTCCTCAAGGAAACTCCGGAGAACGACTCGAAACGGGAAGCCAGCAAATAATCGAAATAAATATCCAGCAATACCCCCGAATAGCGTCCGAATTCAGGTTGAAGCCTATGTACCACCTCGCAGACAGCCGGATGACGGTCGGTATAGTCGTCAATAGCGCGGTGAAGCTGAATACCCTTGGCTATATCCGGCGGATAATTCTTATAGGAGCTTCCCTTTACGGCATCGCCTACAAAATTGCCCAACTGTACTTTTCTGTTCGAACCGGAAAGGAATATATGTGCCAGGTAGTTCATGACAAAAGATTTACCAGCTCCTTGCAAAGACACTCCTTCACCTCTTCCATCGGCACCTCGTGTCCCAGCTCTTTCTGCAAAGAAGTGACACCCTTGTCTATGAATCCGCAGGGATTGATATAGCTGAAATAACGTAAATCGGTATTCACATTCAGTGCCAATCCATGCATGGTGACAAAATGGCTGCTGCGCACGCCGATGGCACAAATCTTACGGGCACGGGAAGTATCGCCCTCCAGCCATACGCCCGTTGCCTTCTCCAGGCGTCCGGCCGCGATGCCAAACGAAGCACAAACACGGATTACCGCCTCTTCCAGCAGATGCACATACTCCTTCAACCCCAAAGAAAAGTCGTCAAGGTTCAGAATAGGATAGCAGACCAACTGTCCCGGGCCATGATACGTAATGTCTCCGCCACGGTCAATATGATAGAGCGTAGCCCCTATCCTGCGCAGTTGTTCTTCTCCCAGCAACATATTCCCTTCTTTTCCGCTACGCCCCAATGTATAGACATGGGGATGCTCGCAGAGCACAATATGATTGACATAGCACTCTCCTGCCTGCTTGGCGTGTACAAGTGCGTCAAACCATTCCGTCTGCCGGCTCCATGCTCCGGCATAAGGAATCATGTCCCAATCTGATATTTCCAGTTTCATGCAAGCAAATATAGCACTTTTTTGAATTCACTCCCCGAATTTATCTTAAATATGTAGCATCTATTCATAAAAATACACCTTGATAATCTGATAATATCTCACGTACTTTGCAAACATTCTGATATAACTATTCACAAAAAGACAGACTTATGAAAAAAAGAATTCTAATAACGCTATTCGCAGCGTTACTGTTCAGCTTTTCCATATCTGCACAGATATTGAAGGGGCACGTATATGATGCAACGACCAATGAACCGCTTGCAGGGGCATCGGTCACCTACAAGCTGAAGGACACGCAAGGCGTAGTGACCGACATAAACGGTGCATACGAAGTACACCTGCCGGCGGGAGGTGTAGATTTGGTATTCAGCTACGTGGGATATGAGGATGTGCCAATGCCCATCGTCATCAGCAAAGGAGACATTATGCAGAAAGACGTGTACATGAAGGAAAGCACCAACCTGCTGGAAGATGTCGTGGTCTCGGCCGGACGGTTTGAACAGAAGCTGAGCGATGTGACGGTCTCCATGGATTTGATAAAGGCCAGTGACATTGCCCGCCAGGCTCCCACAGACATCACCTCGACACTGCAGACCATTCCGGGGGTGGATATCATCGACAAGCAACCCAGCATTCGAGGCGGTGGCGGCTGGACTTACAGCGTAGGTGCCCGCAGCCTGGTACTGGTAGACGGGATGAGCGTGCTCAGCCCCCAAAACGGAGTCATCAACTGGAACAGCGTACCTCTGGAAAATGTGCAGCAGGTAGAGGTCATCAAAGGAGCCTCCAGCGTGCTCTATGGTTCGTCGGCCCTGAACGGCATCATCAACATACGCACCGCACGGCCGGGACTGACCCCTCAGACCCGTTTCAGTGCCTATGTAGGAATCTATGACGACCCCGACAACAGCGATTACCAATGGAGTGACAAATCTTTCTGGAAAGAGGACAAATATCCGGTAAAGCCCTTGTTGCGCAACAGCCTTTTCAGCGGTGTACGCAATCCGCTCTACGAAGGTTTCGACCTCACCCACTCCCGCCGCATCGGTAACTTTGACGTCAGCGGCGGACTGAATCTCTTTACCGACGAGGGCTACCGCCAACAAGGTTACAACAAACGTTTCCACATCAACGGAAACCTCACCTACTATCAGCCGGATATGGGTATGAAACTGATGAACTACGGTTTCAACGTGGATTTCCTTTCCAACAAGTACGGGGATTTCTTCATCTGGCGCTCGCCCGGCGAGGCCTACCGCCCCTCTCCCTTTACTAATATGGGACGTGAGTCCAACAACTTCCGCATTGACCCTTTCTTCAACTTCACCAATCCTGAAAGAGGTACTTCACACAAAGTAAAGGGCCGTTTCTACTACAGTGCGGACAATGTGGTACGCCCTACACAATCCGCCTCCATTACGGATATTCTGGGCAACATGGGCACCGACGCACAAGTCATCCAGAACATTGCCAATGGAGACTACACAGCCCTCCAGCCACTGATGACCGGAGTTATCAAATGGCTGGGAAGCGACAAGCTGAGTGATTTGATGGACGGTGTCTTCGGCTCTCTGGACAACATATTCCCCAATGCCACCACTGCCGACTATTGCGACCTCATCTCCTGGGTAATGAGCAACGGCCTGCCGTCTGACATGGGCGGACTGCTTGAAGGGAAACTGCCCAGCGACCTGGTTCCCTGGCTATCCGGTGTACTCAATCCGGAGCGCAATCAATCACCGACACGGACGGACAAGAATTACGACTATTATCTGGACTATCAGTTCAACAAGAAATGGGACGGCGGCGCACAAATCACCACGGGCCTGACTTACGAACATATCCGCACCTTCTCCGGCGAAACGGAAGAAGTACATCAAAGTGACAATGTTGCCGCCTATATGCAATACGACCAGCGCTTCTGGGACCGCCTCAGCGTATCGGCCGGTGTACGTGCCGAATACTACCGGATAGACAAGCACTATCGGGAAGCCGACACAAAGGTTTTCGGGAGCAAGATCCCTTTCCGCCCCGTGTTCCGTGCCGGGCTGAACTACCAGCTGGCCGATTACAGCTTCCTGCGTGCCAGTTTCGGCCAGGGTTACCGTAATCCCTCCATCACCGAGAAATACCTTCGCAAAGACATCGGAGGTGTAGGCGTATATCCCAACTACAACGTACGGCCGGAAAAAGGATTCAATGCCGAGCTGGGATTCAAGCAAGGGTACAAGGCAGGCAATTTACAAGGATTTGCAGATGTCGCCGCTTTCTATACCCAATACAAGGATATGGTGGAATTCCAGTTCGGCCTATTCAACAATGCGGACCTGAGCATGATAAACAGCGTTACAGACGCCATACAAATGCTGAAGGACGGCAAGGGTTTCGGCATCGGGGCACAGTTCCACAACGTGTCCAAAGCACAGATTTATGGAATGGAAATCAGCACCAACGGCATGTACACCTTCAACAAAAACGCCAAGCTGCTCTATAACCTGGGATATGTATATACCGAACCGAGGGATGCCGACTACAAGAAACGCAATGCCCTGGAGAACACCTATACCGACCCGCTTCAGATGAAGGAGAAAAGCAATGACGGCAAGTACTTGAAATACCGTCCGAAACACAGTTTCAAGGCCACGCTGGACTTTCAGTGGAAACGCATCAACATAGGTGCCAACGTAAACTGGAAAAGCAAGATGCTTGCCGTGGACTATATTATGCTGGACGAACGCAGCAAAAGTGAACCTGACCTGCTGGACTACGTGCGCGGCATCCTCTTCGGCTCGTCCAACGGGGAAACCCTGGCATCCTATTGGAAAAAGCATAATACGGACTATGCCACAGTGGACATGCGCTTCGGGGTGAAAGCCACCAAGGAAGTAGCTTTCCAGTTCATGATAAACAACCTGCTGAACAAGGAGTACAGCTATCGTCCCATGGCAGTAGGCGCGCCACGTACTTTCGTCGTAAAGATGGACGTTACATTTTAAAAAAAGAACATTTCATTTTAAAAACAGAATGTCTTCCGTTACTTTTTCCCGGAAAAGAATTACCTTTGTGCGAACTCTAAACGACAAAGCGTATGGAATTTCCTCAAGTCGACCTGCCAGTAGACATGATTGCATGGACTGAAGTAACGGAAGACATTCTAAACATATACAAACAGTCGTGCCGCCTGAAAGCATGCATCTTTGCACTATGCATAGAAGGTTCCATCACGGTATCCATCAATCTGATGGATACGGAAATCAAGCAAGGGGATTTCATTACCCTGCTTCCCGGAACCATCATACAGTTTTACGAACAAAAGGAAAAAGTATGCCTGGGATTCGTGGGGTTTTCTTCCCATTGCCTCAATGGAGTCAACCTCATCCAGTCTACATTAAGCTCCTTCTCCAACATACTGGAGTATCCGGTACTGGCTGTCAACCCTACCGTCGCCTCCTATTTCAAGGACTATTTTGCCTTATGGGCACGCATCACGACCGGTCCCTATCCTCCCGATACAAAAATGGCTCAAAGCACATTGAACATGCTCCTCAGCGGCATAGACAGAATGTATTGCCACCGTCCGCAGATGCAAAAAGGGAATAAGAGCCGGAAAGAGGAAATATGCCGCGAACTGGTGCAGCTCGTCATCGAAAACTATACCCGCGAACGCCGCGCGCAATTCTATGCCGACAAACTGGGCATCTCCCTGCAACACCTCAGCACCACCGTGAGGCAAGTGACCGGCAGAAATGTATTGGACATCATCGCCCACGTCGTCATCGTAGACGTGAAAGCCAAGCTGAAATCAACCAACATGACCATTCAGGAGATTGCCTATTCCCTAAACTTCCCCAGTGCTTCCTTCTTTGGAAAATACTTCAAGAGGCACATGGGCATGAGTCCGCTGGAGTATAGGAACAGCTGAGAATACAGCCGTCAGAACCTGGAACTCAGACGAAGGCTGCTCAAAGCCACGGATACACAGGAAAGAGCCATGGCAGCACCTGCCAGCGCAGGACTCAGCAGGATGTCATAAACGGGATAGAGTACTCCGGCCGCGACAAAGATACCTACTGTATTATAGATGAAAGCCCAGAACAGATTCCGGTACATGAGGCTCACAGTCTGGCGAGACAACCGGAAAACTTTGGGCAACAGCAGCAGGTCTGAAGTCCTGAGAGTAATCATGGCGGTGTCCATCAACGTATCGGTCCCCTTTCCCATGGCAATGCTTACATCAGCACAGCTCAAGGCTCGCGCATCGTTCACGCCGTCACCTACCATGGCGACCGTTTTACCCTGAAGCTGCAGCTTATGGATGAAATCCTCTTTGTCGTCGGGCATGGCATCAGCCACAAAACGCATGATACCCAAACTGCCGGCCACGGAAGAAGCCGTACGCTCACCGTCTCCCGTAAGCATGCATATCTCGATGTCCTGGGTACGCAGTTCCCGGATAGCTTCCATAGAAGTCACCCGCAACTGGTCCTTGATGGCAATAACGGCAAGTAAATCGTTCTCACGCCCAAAGTAGACAATACTGTTTCCGTCCGATTCATATTGTGTCAGCATATCGGCCAGGATATCCGACAAATTGGCTTGATAATCTTTCAGCAGTTTATGGCTTCCTACCCAATATTCCGCACCTTGATAGGCCACTCTGACACCTTTTCCGGTAATGTTTTCAAAACCGTCCAGGTGGGCAGGGATAACCTGCTCCTCCCCTTCCAGGGCCGTAACGATTGCTTCTGCCAGAGGATGGTCCGAAGTAGACTCGGCAGCAAGCAGTACATCTTTATAATGCTCCTCCTGCCCTTGCGCCCACAGCCAGCCTATTACCGTAGGATGTCCTTCTGTCAGGGTCCCGGTCTTGTCGAATACCACCACATCCACATTGCGCATCTGCTCTAAAGCGGAAGTGTCCCTGATCAGGATATGATTGCGGGCAGCTTTATTGAGGCCCGCCGCCAAAGCTACTGGAGTGGCCAGCCCTACCACACACGGACAAGCCACCACCAATACGGACAAAGCGGCAAACAGACCGTGTGACACTACATCTATGCCTCCGAAGAACACCCATATAAAAAAGGTCAGCAGGGAAATGATGAGAATGACCGGGACAAAAAGCTCGGCAACACGGTCGTCAATGCGTTGCTTCTCCGGCAGTACGCGGGCTGCGTTATGCTGCCAGCCTCCCAACCGGCGGATAGCCGCCGACACATTTCGCCGGGCACGTTCCTCCATAAACTCGCCGGTCAGGGAAAAGGCGATGATGACGGCGGCAACCCCATAATAGACATGCGGTTCCAGCCCGATGCCCAGCCAATAATCCGGGAAGAAAGTGTTGAACACACTGAACAGAAAAGCCACAGAGGTGGTAAGCGCCACCAGACGGTCTATATTGTTGCGGCCCGACCGGGTCCCCTTCCAGGCACCGGTATAAAAAGGAGCGCCGAAAAACAGCAGTACCGGAATTGCCAGTACCATCTGTATTTCACGGGTATAGGGTACATGCACAAAGACTGTAGAAAACAGTATCAGTACGATGGCAAAAAGCCATGCACCGACGACGCGCAATCCCGTGCTGTGCATATCCGGCACGGGATGTGCCTTAGTAATTATATTGCTCATTCGATTTATTTTTTAGATGGTTGTTGTTCCGCTTTAATAAAGCAACAACCGGAATGAGCAGTTTGTTCAATTACTTCTTATCGTCCTGCTTGGTTTCCTTGACAAACTCCGCTTCATAATGGAACTTTTGGAAACCTTCTTTCAACTTTTCCACATTGGTCTTGTCGGCATCATACGTGATGGTTACCGTCTTTGTCTTCAGGTCTGTGTGGAAGTCCTTCAGTCCCTTCTCAAAACGGATGTTATTGTTTATCTTCCTTACACAGTTCTCACACTTCATCTGTGCCACCTTGAACACGGCTGTACGGATGTCTTTTGCCATTGCGGCAGATGCACAGAAGAGTACAACTGCCAAAGTCATTAAAAATCTTCTTGTTTTCATTGTTTCGCTATTGATTTAATAAATAATATTATATTCTCGGCAAGTTGAAGCGAATACCTACATAGGCTTTTGCCCCATGCATCGGTCCCCACACCATCGTAGCATCAAAGTTGCTTCCCCAGGGGTTGGAAGCGTCGATGATGGAGTCCTTCTGCTTGAAGTTCGTCAGATTCTCGCCACCGATGTATATAGACCAGCGGCGAAAATAGCGTGTCACCTGGGCACTCAACTGCTCGAAGCCGCCATAGCGCCTTTCCCACGACCAGCCGCCATTTTCCAGTTCATACGGAGCCGGCATGCGCCCGCCACCGTTCAGTTGCAAAGTTACATCAAACTGCCACAATCCCAAAGGTGTCTGATAAGAAGCCGTCAGCAAACCTTTATATTTGCTGGTAAGGGGTTTCTCCATCAGCTCTCCGTTGTAATTCGTCTTGGCATCCGTCCAACGGTAAGCCGCGGTAAAGGTGAAACCCGGGAAGAACGGATAGCTTGCCTCCACCTGCACTACCTGCGAATAGGAACGGCCGTGAAGGTTGTAAAACAGAACGGCATGCGGGTCCGTATCCATGTCTACCACCACCTGCTTGCTGAAATCCGTGTAATAGTATTCCGCATTCAGGTTCAAGGTTTTGCCGAACAAGGGAATATAGGCGGAAGTGCTTGCGCCATAGTTCCAGGCCTCATCCTGGTCAAGACGTTTGGCGATGTCTATCCGGCGGCTACTTGCCAGCAGATAGTTATTCTCGGCCAGCACATGGTTCGTGCGGTATCCTTTTCCTGCCGAAAGACGGAAATGTACATACTCGTTGGGATTGTACTTCACATGGAAACGCGGGGTGACGAAATAGCCGTACTCGCTGCTATGGTCGCCGCGGATGCCACCCATCAGCACCAGTTTATCGTCCCAGTTGTAGGTGTACTGCACGTAGGCGCCGGGGACGGCTTCTTTGGTGAATTTCTTTGTCAAAGGCTGTGCGGCGTCATTGTCCAGGCGGTAGTGCTGGTCGTAGGAGTCATAGTTGAAGCTCAGTCCGGCAGAAAGGCTTTGACGCTTGGTCAGTTCCGTCTCGAACAGCAAGGAGGCATAAGCGTTGTGCTGGTCCACATCGTAGATTTTCCGTCCGTACAAGGCATCCTGCTTGTGCAGGGAGCCGGAGAGAATCAATGCCAGGTTGGTATTCTTCTCCTTGTTGAATATATAGGCGTTCTTGGTGAAAGCTTCGTAGCGGTCGGTACCTATACTTATCTTATAAGGGTCTGCCAGGGACGTTTTGCCATGGCTGACTTGCCCGCTGTTGCGGTCTTCTGTAAGCACTTTGATGCCTGCCTGGAAGACGTAACGGTCGCCCATGTATGCCCAGCGGTTCCAGAGGTTGTACTGCTCCACGCGGGGGATGTCGGCAAAGCCGTCGTCGTTGCTGTCGTGAGCTTTGGTCTCATTCTCGTAATGCGCCAGCAAAGAGGTGCTCCAACGTTTGGAGAGTTTCACCGTGGCATCGGCATTGGCTTCATAACGGTTGGTGCTGCTGGCAAAGAGGTTGGCGGAAAACCAATCGGCTTCGGGCAACTGGGGTTTCTTGAATTCCACATTGATTTGTCCCGTGATGGCCTCATAGCCGTTCTTCACGGATGAACTGCCCTTGCTCACCTGAATACTCTGCATCCATGGCCCGGGTACATAACCCAGTCCGTAGGGGGCGGCAGAGCCGCGGTAGTTGGGGATATTCTCCGTCATCATCTGCACATACGTACCGGACAAGCCGAGAAGCTTGATTTGCTTGGCACCGGTGGCGGCGTCAGAGTAGGTGACGTCCACCGAGGGATTGGTCACAAAACTCTCTCCCAGGTTACAGCAGGCGGCACGACTCAACTCGGCGCTGCTTATCATATCTTCATTCATCACACTGTTGCGCAGCTTCATGGTGCCCAACTTACGGCTGACCACATTCACCTCGCTCAGTTCCACCCCTTCGCGCAAGACAATGTCGAGCGTCTCATTGCGGTTACTGACGTGTATCGTATCGTTCTCAAAACCGATAAAGCTGACTACAAGCATATGCTTGTCATTGGGTTTGGACAAGGAGAAAGTACCGTCCGCCGAAGTGGTGGTACCTTGGGTGGTTCCCTGCCAGAAGAGGTTGGCACCCGCAATCGGGTCGCCCAAATTATCCTTTACCGTTCCCTTTACCTGCGCCTGCAAGGCGGTGAAAGAGAACAGAAGAATGGCTATCAAACTATATTTCATTTCTGTTTTATACTTAAAGAAGTGATTAAAAAACAAACAGTTCCCTCCGGGCAATCCAGGTCATTGCCCCGTATAAAACAACACTAAATGAGAAGCGTGGAATAGAGCGCCAGATAATGACGCGAGCCGACGACATATGGCGGTGCTCCTGAAACAACTCTCGGAGTACAAGCCACCTGCGGCAAGGAGTGATCAAACAGCGGCAGTTGCTCGCAAAACAGTGTAAGGAATGGCACGAACGAAACAGACTCGTGTGCATGCTTCACGAAATCCACCTTGTAGTAGACGGCTGTACAGCCGGTATCCTTGCATGTTTGCCGTGAGGCACGATGTGTATTATGGCATTTGGAACAGCCGGAAGTGCAGCAGCTTTGCGTCGTCTCGCATCCGGCACAGCAATACTGAACTACAGAAATCCCCACTCCGCTTATAATGATAAGGGAGGAAAAGAGTACAGCCAGTATGTAACGGAGTTCCTTCATAAGCGCTGCAAAGATAGAAAGTTTTAACCGTTTGCCGGAATTAATTTTTCCTTTTTTATGTGTGCAGTTCGTTAATAAGTTCTATATTTGTCGATAAAGTTTTTTGATTGATATGTTGATTTATAAACGAAATTCAATATGAAAAAGCAAACTGTCAGCCTACTTGTCCTTCTGCTTGCGGCAAGCGGCTTTTTCTTTTCCTGCGGTAACACCGTGAACAAAAACGCATACGCGTTGGAGTTCGACAGTATACAAGTAAACGAAACCGTACATCTCTTCGGAGACACAGCCAAGCCGGCCTGCAACCTCATCCTCAACTTTGCCTACGCCAGCCAGTCATCCGACGTGAGGCTGAAAGACAGTCTGAACGCCTTCTTCCTCTCCGCCTGCTTCGGCGACAAGTACATGGCGATGACACCCGAAGAAGCTGTCAAGAAATATACGGAGAAATATGTCAGCGACTACCGCAATGACCTGGAGCCGATGTACAAAAAGGATGAGCAGGACAAGGAGGACGAAGAAAGCATAGGAGCCTGGTATTCCTATTATAAAGGAATCGAAAGCCATGTGCAGTTGTGCAATACCTTGATACTGACCTACCGTATAGATTACAACGAATATACCGGCGGCGCACACGGCATCTACATGTCCACTTTCCTCAACCTCGACCTAAAGACCCTAAGCCCCATCCGCCTGGACGACCTCTTTGAAGGCGACTATAAGGAAGCGCTGACCGACTTGCTTTGGAAACAGCTGATGGCAGACAACAACGTCAGCACCCGCCAAGAGCTGGAGGACATGGGCTACGCCACCACCGGCGATCTGGAGCCCATCGAGAATTTCTATCTGGACCCAACGGGAATCACCTTCTATTATAATGTATATGAAATTGCCCCATACGTAATGGGAGCAACCAAAATCACGTTGTCTTATGAGGACATAGCCCATCTGATGAACGGTGAATTCATCACATTGAGCAGTGCTATAAAGGCAGACGGTGAATAGGAACTGTAATCAATTGTCTATCAACATAAAATTCACAATGGATTTAATACTCAAATATTTCCCGGACCTGACGGAAGAACAGAAACGGCAGTTTGCCGCACTCTACGACCTCTATCTGGACTGGAACTCTAAGATTAATGTCATTTCACGCAAAGATATAGAGAACTTGTACGAACACCATGTGCTGCATTCTCTGGGCATAGCCAAGGTAATCCGCTTCAGGCCGGGGACACAGATTATGGACCTCGGCACGGGAGGAGGCTTTCCGGGAATCCCGCTTGCCATCCTTTTCCCCGAAGTATACTTCCATCTGGTGGACAGCATCGGAAAGAAAGTACGCGTAGCCTCCGAAATAGCCAACAGCATCGGGCTGAAAAACGTCACCTTCCGTCATGCCCGCGCAGAAGAGGAAAAAGGGAAGTTCGACTTTGTGGTGAGCCGTGCCGTGATGCCACTGACAGACCTACTGAAGATTATCCGCAAGAACATCTCCTCCAAACAGCAGAATGCATTGCCCAACGGACTGATTTGCCTCAAGGGGGGCGAATTGGAAAACGAAACCATGCCCGTCAAGAACAAGACTACGCTGTGGGACCTGAAGGAGTTCTTTGAAGAGGAGTTTTTCGAGACAAAGAAAGTAGTATATGTAGGGGGATAAATCTAAATACATAATATGAAAATAAAGAGATTTGAGTTTAATATGTTCCCGGAGAACTGTTATGTGCTTTGGGACGAAACCAATGAAGCGGTCGTCATTGACCCGGGCTGTTTTTATGAAGAAGAAAAGCAGGCCTTGAAAAACTTCATCATCAAGAATGGGCTGAATGTGAAACATCTGCTGAATACCCATCTGCATCTGGACCATATCTTCGGCAATCCTTTCATGCTGAAAGAGTTCGGTCTGAAGGCCGAAGCCAACCAGGCCGATGAGTTCTGGATTGACGAAGCGCCGAAACAAAGCCGCATGTTCGGCTTCCAACTGCAGGAAGCCCCCGTGCCCCTGGGCACTTATCTGCACGATGGAGACATCATCACCTTCGGCAATACGGAACTGGAAGCCATCCATGTGCCGGGACACTCGCCGGGCAGCCTGGTGTACTATTGCGCGGCAGACCACTGCATGTTCTCGGGGGATGTGCTGTTTCAAGGCAGCATCGGCCGTGCCGACCTTGCCGGCGGCAACTTCGACGAACTGATAGAGCATATTTGCAGCCGTCTGTTCATCCTGCCCAACGACACGATTGTCTATCCCGGACACGGAGCACCGACTACCATAGGAATAGAAAAAGCGGAGAATCCGTTCTTCCGGTAAATATACAGCAAACTTTTAAATCATTACAGCCATGAAAAACGACCTATTGGCCTACCGCCACATCGGCATCAGCGAAAAAGACGAGGAGAAGATGCTCCAAAAAATAGGAGTGAAAAGCCTGGACGAGCTGATTGATAAAACCATTCCTGCCAACATCCGCCTGAAAGAACCGCTGGCTCTGCCCAAGACAATGACGGAGTATGAATTCGGACAGCACATTGCAGGACTGGCTGCCAAAAACAAACTTTACACAACCTATATCGGTATGGGATGGTACAATACCATCACTCCTGCCGTTATCCAACGGAATGTATTCGAGAACCCCGTTTGGTACACTTCCTATACCCCCTATCAGACCGAAGTCTCACAAGGACGCCTGGAAGCCCTGATGAACTTCCAGACTGCCGTATGCGACCTCACCGGCATGCCCCTTGCCAACTGCTCCCTGCTGGACGAAGCGACTGCCGCAGCCGAAGCCGTGACGATGATGTACGCCCTGCGTCCGCGCGACATGCAGAAATCGGGTGCCAACGTGGTATTTGTAGACGAAGCCGTCTTCCCGCAGACACTGGCGGTAATGGCTACCCGCGCCATTCCGCAAGGTATCGAGCTGCGTATAGGAAAATACCATGAAATGGAATTCACGCCGGACATCTTCGCCTGCGTACTGCAATATCCCAACGCCGCCGGCAACGTGGAAGATTATCGCGCCTTCGTGGAAAAAGCCCATGCGGCCAACTGCAAAGTGGCCGTTGCCGCCGACATTCTGAGCCTCGCCCTGCTCACCCCTCCGGGAGAATGGGGAGCTGACATCGTCTTCGGAACCACACAACGGCTCGGTACCCCGATGTTCTACGGTGGGCCGTCGGCAGCCTACTTTGCCACCCGCGACGAGTACAAGCGCAATATGCCGGGACGCATCATCGGCTGGTCGAAAGACAAATACGGCAAGCTGTGCTACCGCATGGCGCTGCAAACCCGCGAGCAACATATCAAGCGTGAAAAGGCGACTTCCAACATCTGTACCGCGCAGGCACTGCTGGCCACGATGGCTGGCTTCTATGCCGTATATCATGGTCCGGAAGGCATCCGCACCATTGCAGAACGCATCCACAGCATTGCCGTATTTCTGGAAGAAAGTATCAACAGACTGGGGTACAAGCAGGTCAATGCACAATATTTCGACACGCTCCGCTTTGCACTGCCCGACACCATTTCGGCACAGCAGATACGTACCATCGCCTTGAGCAAGGAAGTGAACCTGCGTTATTTCAAGAATGGGGACGTAGGTATGAGCATCGATGAGACTACGGACATCACTGCCGTCAACGTACTGCTCTCCATCTTTGCCATTGCCGCCGGAAGGGATTGGGAAAAGGCAAGCGACGTACCCATGGCAAGCAGCATCAGCGCGGAGATGAAACGCCAAAGCACCTATCTGACACATGAAGTATTCAACAAATACCATACGGAAACGGAGATGATGCGCTACATCAAGCGTCTCGACCGCAAGGACATCTCACTGGCACACTCCATGATTTCCCTCGGCTCGTGCACCATGAAGCTGAACGCTGCCGCAGAGATGCTGCCGCTCAGCCGTCCGGAATTCATGAACATGCATCCCCTGGTGCCCGAGGACCAGGCCGAAGGTTACCGCGAACTGATAAGCAACCTCAGTGAAGAGCTGAAGATAATTACCGGCTTTGCCGGTGTCAGCCTGCAACCCAACTCCGGTGCGGCAGGCGAATATGCAGGACTCCGCGTCATCCGCGCCTATCTGGAAAGTATAGGACAAGGGCACCGCAATAAAATACTGATACCTGCATCCGCACACGGCACCAACCCGGCATCTGCCATCCAGGCAGGCTTTACCACCGTGACCTGCGCCTGCGACGCACAAGGCAATGTGGATATGGCCGACCTGCGCGCCAAAGCGGAAGAAAACAAGGCGGACCTCGCCGCCCTAATGATCACCTACCCTTCCACACACGGTATCTTTGAAACGGAAATTGTGGAAATCTGCCACATCATACACGCCTGCGGTGCGCAGGTATATATGGACGGCGCCAATATGAATGCCCAAGTAGGCTTGACGAATCCCGGCTTTATCGGTGCGGATGTCTGCCATTTGAATCTGCACAAAACGTTCGCCTCTCCTCACGGTGGCGGCGGACCGGGCGTAGGTCCCATCTGCGTGGCAGAGCATCTGGTTCCGTTCCTTCCGGGACACAAATTGTTCGGCAATGCCGCCAACCAGGTGTCCGGAGCTCCTTTCGGCAGTGCAGGTATCCTCCCCATTACTTACGGCTATATCCGCATGATGGGAACAGAAGGGCTGACACGGGCCACAAAGATAGCCATCCTCAGCGCCAACTACCTGGCAGCCTGCCTCAAGGATACATACGGCATCGTTTACCGCGGTGCTACCGGCTTCGTAGGACACGAAATGATATTGGAATGCCGTAAGGTGCACGAAGAGACGGGCATCAGCGAAAACGACATCGCCAAGCGCCTGATGGATTATGGATATCATGCCCCTACCCTCTCCTTCCCGGTACACGGCACACTGATGATTGAACCGACGGAGAGCGAAAGCCTTGCCGAACTCGACAACTTTGTCCACGTGATGCTGACCATTTGGGACGAGATTCAAGAGGTGAAGAACGGCGAAGTCGACAAGACGGACAACGTGCTGGTGAATGCCCCGCATCCCGAATACGAAGTGGTAGCCGACACATGGGAGCACAGTTATACCCGCCAAAAGGCAGCCTACCCGATAGAAAGCGTGCGCGAAAACAAGTTCTGGGTGAACGTGGCACGCGTAGACAACACGTTGGGAGACCGTAAACTGTTGCCCACATGCTATGGATGCTTCGACTGATGAAAAGAAAGCGTAACGGACTATTTTATAGTAAAAAAGAAGAAACCATCAATTCCATCTCCCATGGCATCGGCATTGCCATGGGAGTAATTGTAAGTGCACTATTCCTGATAAAATGCTACCAGGCACAGAACCTTTGGGCAGCATGCGGCGTATGGCTCTATCTGTTCGGCATGGGCGGCTCCTATCTTGCCTCCACACTCTACCACTCCCTGAAACATCATAATCCGTGGAAACGGCGCTTGCGGCATTGGGACCATGCGGCCATCTATTGGCACATTGCAGGCAGTTACTCCCCCATCACGCTCATTGCATTGAGAGAGGACGGCGGTTGGGGATGGGAACTTTTCGGCTTCGTCTGGCTATGCGCCATCATCGGCACTGTTGTCAGCTTCCGCAAGATGGAGGAGCACAGTTACGTGGAAACAGTGTGTTACATCCTGATGGGACTGTCCGTACTGGTAGTATTCAAGCAGCTTTTCGCCCTCTCCCCTACAGCCTGCTACTGGATTATTGCCGAAGGAGTATGCTACATCACGGGAGCTGCTTTCTACTCCTTGCGCAAGGCACGGTACATGCATTCGGTTTTCCATTTCTTTGTATTGGGCGGTTCAGCCTGCCACATGGTGGCTGTATGGGACATACTGGTGAAGATGCTGTAAGCAAACGGCAAGCGCACAACAGCTAAAAGAAGTTAATAAGTATCTCTCCCCCTTGCTTTTCTCCATAACTTACCCTACGTTTGCAGTGTTGTACATCAGTGCAACACTAATAAAATTATGATAACGATAGAGAATACGAGCTACGGTTACAAGTCCAATCCACTTATTTTCAACAACATATCTTTGGAAATAGGAAACGGCATATATGGACTTCTGGGAGAAAACGGCGTAGGCAAAACGACGCTGATGCATCTCATCTGCGGACTACTCTTCCCCAAAAACGGAAAGTGCAGCATAGACGGAAGAAACACGGCGGAGAGACAGCCCGAAGGGTTGAACCGTTACTTCTTCCTGCCCGAAGAGATGCAGATGCCAACCGAGAGTATCGTCAGCTTCGCTGCACGCCATTCCGTATTCTATCCACATTTCAATCAGGAAGAATTCGAGCTGAACCTGGAAGAGCTGAAAATCAACCGGAAACAAAAACTCTCTTCCGTCTCCTACGGACAACAGAAGAAGGCAATGCTGGCATACGCCTTTGCCCTGCATACTCCATACATCCTGCTCGACGAACCGACAAACGGGCTGGACATCACCTCCCGCCAAGCCTTGAAACGTATCATCAGCCGCAGCATGGACGATGAAAGCACGCTGCTCATCTCCACCCATCAGGCGCACGACTTCGAGAATCTGCTGGACCATCTCGTCATCCTTGGCAAAGGCGAAATATTACTGAACCGTTCGCTGGACGAAATCAGTAACCGGCTTCTCTTTGCCCGTACGGACATCCTGCCGGCAGAAAGAATTTACAGCGAAGAGAATCTATCGGGTTATTTCTCCATCATTCCCAACGAGGACGGAGAAGAGAACACACCGGACATCGAGCTGCTGTATAAAGCGGTGCTGCAACAACCGGAAAAGATACAGAGCATGTTTCAATGAAAATCCATCATACAAACAGAACAATGAACGCAACTTTTAATCTGAAACGCTTCCTGCTACTGGAACAATATAAAAGGAATGAGACCGGCAGGCACCTGCTTTGGTCAGCAGCCGTCGTATCGTTCATCTGCATCCTGTGCATTCTCTACGACATAAACCGCGGTGGAAGTTACTACGGCAAACATACCTCTGCCACCGAATTCTCCCGCTACGTACTATGGTTTATCCTCATGGCCCCCTGCCTGCTGGAAACAAAATTCAGCAAACGCAGCTCCACTCTCGATATACTGCTGCCGGCATCGGCATTCGAGAAGTTCCTGCATGTCTGGATAAAATACCTGCTGCTGCTTCCCCTATTCTGCAGCCTGCTGATAGCCTGCCTCAAAGGTCTGCTGTCCTTAAGCGGCAGCGAGTTCCTGCAGTATTTTGCAACGCACATCACGATGTTCCGGATACACAACACCCAGATACTGACCTATGTAATCCTGCATGCTTCCGCCTTCATCGGATACTTCGCCTTCAGCCGGCAAATCCTGCTGAAAAGCTTCACCATCTTTGTAGGCTCCATTGCCGTCTGCATAGGAATTGTAACTTTTGTGGCCTCCCTCATGCCCGAAGCCAGAGCGGACGGATATTGGATGGATAACATTGCCACATGGCCCCACACCAACTATCCGTTGTCGGCCGGTGCACAAGCCATCGTGACTTTCTGCAATTATGCGGCTCCCATCAGTGTGCTGCTCGGTTCATGGGTATCGAGCTACTTCCTGCTCAAAGAAAAACAACTGTAGCCTATGGACTTCAAGACCAACAAGCCGATATACCAGCAGATTGTAGACTTCTGTTTCAGCAAGATTCTCACCCGCGAATGGCGGGCGGAAGAGCGGGTGGTATCCGTGAGGGAGCTCTCCACACAACTGGCAGTGAACTCGCGCACCGTGCTGAAGGCCTATGAATACCTCCAGACGGAGGACATCATCTACCCGGAACGGGGAATGGGGTTCTACCTCTCCAAAGATGCGGTGAAGAAAGTGATGCGAATACAGAAGAAAGAGTTTTTTGACAACCAGCTTGCCGACATGTTCCGCAGCATGGAGCTACTCGGCATCAGTATAGAAGAAATAACAGAACGATATAACAAACTTAAAAAAGACGGTTCATGAAGAGATACGCAAAGACTGCATTATGGATTACCTTCGGACTCCTCTTCGGACTTACGATTGTCAAAGTTTCGACACTGATGTACGAGATTTATTCCTTCATGCATTCCTAACTTTCATCGGACAGACGAGGAAAGTATAAACAACTGATATACAAGCTTCAGCATCTTCCCTTAGCGGGAAGAGTGACTTTTACATCCCTATCCAACAGTAACAGACTAATACAAACGATTATGAAAACCAAACTTTTTTTACTATTGCTTGCCCTCTCCGTACTCCGTACGCAGGCACAGAGCCTCTCCATCAAAGGACGCGTCACGGACGCCTCGCAAGAAGCAGTTATAGCCGCCAATGTGTCATTATGGACCATAGACTCTACTTTGGTGACCGGAGTAACCTCGGATGCACAAGGCAAGTTCGCCCTCCCTAAAATCAAGGCAGGCGACTACCGCCTTTCCATCTCCTTCATCGGCCTCCAAAGTGAAAACATACTGCTGAAACTGAATAAAAGCCTCGACCTGGGCGATGTACAGTTGCAGGAAGATGCCGTGAGCCTCGGTGAAGTGACGGTATCTGCCAGCAATGTGCTGCAGCGGGTAGACCGGCAAATCATCCTGCCTTCCGAAAGCCAGCTCAAACGCTCGTTCGGTGCCTACGACCTGCTGAACAATCTCGGCATTGCCCGTCTGCAAGTGGACAATCTGAGCAACAGCATGAGCGTCAGCGGTGGCGGGGCCGTACAAACCCGTATCAACGGCATTAAAGTGACAGACAAGGAGATAGCGGCCGTCAGAGCCAAAGACGTACTGCGTGTGGAGTTCATCGAAGACCCCGGCAAGCAGTACGGAGACGATGAGCTGGGCGCCGTAGTCAACATTATCCTGCGCCGCCGCGAAACGGGCGGTGTTGTGAACTTCCAACTCTCCGATTCGCCCCACACCCTATGGGGAGAGAATTTCCTGAGCGCGAAGTTCAATTACAAGAACTCCGAATGGGGCATCGACTACTTCAACAAGAACGGCAAGTATCACAGCCGCCTCGAATCCCACGAAACCTTCTATCTGGGCGACCGCACCATCGACCGCATCAAGGAAGGCATCGAAGACGAGTCGCCCTCTCTGAGCTTCATCAACAACCTGAATCTGACGTACAATCTGACGAAAGCGGACAAATATGTATTCAATGCCATCTTCCGTAACAACCTCAGCAATGCCCCCTACCAGAATGAACTGAACAAGATGTGGGCAGTGGGCAGCACGGAGTCCATCTATTCGTACGTCAACAACCACACATCCAGCTACTCTCCGGCGCTCGACCTTTACTTCCAGCATACCCTGCCCCATCAGCAGAGCATCCAGGTGAATGTAACGGGAACGCTCATCCATACCAAGAACAACCGGAAATACAAGGAGTACAAAGACGAGAACGCACCGCTGGCGGACATCCAGACATTGGTGGACGGTGACAAGCGCTCCGTCATTGGCGAAGCCATCTATGAAAAGAACTTCAAGGAGGTGAAGCTGAGCGGCGGTGCCCGCCACTATCAGATGCGGACAGAGAATGAGTATAAAGGTTCCAACCCTACCACTTCGAAGATGGACCAGTCGCAGACATCCGCTTTCTTCGAGGTGCAGGGCAAGGTAAAGGACTTCAGCTATGCGGGCAGTGTAGGAATGACACGTGCCTGGTTCAAGGAAAGTGAGGAAGACCATGCTTACTATACCTTCACGCCCACCGTGCGGTTGAGCTATAATCTGAAGAAGGCGGGATTCCTGCGCTACCGGTTCAACATCAGTCCTGCCATACCGTCGCTCGGCTCGCTGACTGATGTGGAGCAGGCGATGGACACGATACAGATAGTCCGCGGAAACCCGTTGCTGAAAACGTATCAACAGTTCACGAACTCCTTGTCTTACAGCTATTCGAAGAAGCAGTTCAATGCCAATCTGAGCGTGCGCCACCAGTATTATGACAATCCCATCATGGAAAGCATCTTCGTGGAGGACGGCAAACTGATACTGAAGGATGAAAACCAGCGGTCGTTCCAAAGCCTGAATACGGAACTGATGGCCGGCATAAATGGCGCTACACTGTTCGGACTGAAAGATTTCCTGACGCTTTATGCTTCGGGAGGATATACGCGCAGTTGGTCGGAAGGCCTGAACTATAGCCATATGTACGATGAATTCTATTACAGCGTGATGGCGCAAGTGCAATATAAAGGCCTCTCGCTGCTCGGGCAGTTCCGGAAAGTGCAGAACAATTTCTTCGGCGAAACCATTAAAAAGAACGAAAACCAGACGGCATTCATGGCAATGTACACCCGGCAGAACCTTCAGGCGGGAATCGGTATTATGTTTCCCTTCACCAATAATTATAAAGTGGGAAAAGAAAGAATCAGCAAAGTGGCTCCTTTCCGTTCCGAGACATTCGTCAGGGAGACGGGACAGATGGTCGTGCTGCGCGTGGGTTATACATTCGAGTTCGGACGCAAGCACAAGGCAGGCAACAAGGGGCTGAACAACAGTGATACGGACAGCGGCATCATCAATATGCAGCGATAACCCATTTCCTCTGTGAAGAGGAAGCCCAACGGAGAGTGGCGGAATTATACGTTATTTTGCTTCATGTATGATTAATTACCTGACCGTCACCTCTCCTGCGGGTATCTCTGTTTAGCGGATGATGGTCACCGTACCTTCCTTCACCTTTTTCTCCTTCACCGGAGCATCGGCGGGAGCATATCCCAGGGCTGCGCAGCCATATACCTTATGGCTCTCGGGTACACCCAGCTTTGTCAAGAAAGCGCGGACATCGGGGTCGTCGCAGGTCTGCCCCAACTGGTTAATCCAGCAGGAACCGATGCCGAGGGACTTGGCTGCAAGGAAAATGTTCTCCAAGGCGCAAGCGCAATCCATAGCAGCCCACCATTGGGTAGGCTCGTTGGAGACAATGACCAGCGTGGGGGCATGATAGTAGCAGCAATAAGTCTGGCTATGTCCACGTTCCCGTGTATGAGGGTCGTCACTCTTGGCAAAGGCGCCTTTGATTTTATCATTCAACTCTTTCAGTACTTCCTTATTCTGAATGGCAGTGAAGTGCCACGTCTCCAAATGCATACCGTTGGGGGCATAAGTAGCCGCCTCAAGGATAAGATTCAAATCTTCTGCGGAAACCTGCTGTTCCATATAGGCACGGACGCTACGGCGTGCCTTGATAGTTTGTAATGTCTCGTTCATTTGTTTAATTGAGAATTGATAGTTGATTATTGATAATGCAAATCGGTGCGTATTCAGTAGGGCTGTTTCATCGTTTCACCAGTCCAATCTTCACATTCAGCTTGAAGTACCAGACGCCGTTCTCGCGCTCCAAGAAGCCGTATTTATCTTTCTCTACGGCACCTTTCTCCAAACGCGTGTTCTGATAAAGGAAGTCTGCAAAGACCTGCGGACGGGATTTGTGGTAGCAGAGTATCTGCCCGTTGCCGTCCGTCAGGAAGATGCCTTCGACGGCAGAGTCCGTACCGTTATAAATTTTGGCAGGGCGCATGCCGAGGGCAAGCGCCAGCAAGAACTGCTTCATCTTGAACTCGTAGAAGCGGTGCTTGTTTATCAACTCGTCCTTTATCTTCAGCGGATTCATCTCCTTGATGCGCTCCGTCAATTCGCTGATGCGGGTGATGCCGTCCAAGTGCATCAAGCGCACCATCTCGGCAAGCATGCGGGGGAAGTGGAGGTCTATCATCAGCAGGTTGCAGCGGAACACGCGGTCGGCAACGTCGGCATACTTCAGCACGCCGCCCAGTCGCTCAATCATCATCATGCGTTCTGCTACTTCCGTAGAAGATTCCGGCAGGGCATTCACCTTGTTCACCGTGGGCACGGCAAACTTGACACCGCTTTGCTCCAGCTTCAGATTCGCCGTGCGCCCTCCGTCCAGCAACGGATTCATCGGGGTAAGACGACAACGGACATTGAAGCCCGTCAGAGGTGCTTCGGGATGCCAGAAGGCAACGGAAAAGTCGGTACGGTCTTCCGTCTTGGACTCCAGGTCATATATGTTGGCAGCATCCAAGAAAGCTTCCAGCCCTTCGGACACTTCCACTTCCTCGCCCGAAACATTCTTCAACAGATGCAGAATCAACTCTGCCGCATCACCAAAGTCTTCGCGGGGGAAACGCAGCTCCTCTTTCTCGCCCGGAACAAACGAACCGTCCTTCCCGGTAGTTCCGCTGACAATGCGCACTTCCTGCTCTTCGATATAGTAACGGCGCGTACCGTCATGCTCTTCCCTCTGTATCAAGGCAACGGGCCAGCGCAGGGTTTCGTCTTTTTCAGCTTTCGGTGTGCCCGGTGACACGGCTCCATCCGCCAGCAGGCGAAAGAAGGTGTAGAGCTCGCCCAGTTCTCTTTTTGTTGCACTAAATGCCATAAATTTTCTTTTGTTTAAAGGAGGGAGTCAGCCTTTCATAAGGAGTGATGCCGTTTCCGCAAAGAAAACAGTCTGTTCCGAAGGACAAAACAACTTGTTCCGTTAAAGGAAACGAACAACTTCCCTATTGAAAGGGGCTCTTATCCCATTTGTTGTATTATTCAAACCTCAATGTTTCTACTTTCTCCAACCGTGCCCGCAACTTCGGCATCATGGACTGGCGGATACGGAGCGTCATGCGGCAGTCCATATCGTACGACTGTTCCTGAATTTCCGGCTCTTCTTCCTTCACTACCCGCATCACATCGTTCATGAAAGGATATTCGAAAAGGAAGGTAACCGTCTCATCCACGGTCTTTTCAATAACGGTGGCGGCAGCAATGGCTTCGGCGGCAGCAGCCTTATAAGCTACAATCAGTCCACTCGTACCCAACTTGATACCGCCAAAGTAGCGCACTACGATGACGAGAATATCCGTCAGTTCGTTGGAATTGATTTGTCCCAGAATCGGTTTGCCTGCCGTGCCCGAAGGCTCACCGTTGTCGTTGGCACGGAAGTCCTTCCGCTCATGCCCCAGCATATAGGCGTAGCACACGTGGCGGGCGTCGTAGTATTTCTTCTGGTAAGTTTCCAGATGCGCCTTCACCTCCTCTACTGTACGCACCGGCAGGGCGATGGCAATGAACTTGCTGCGCTTTTCAGTGTAAATGCCCTCGGAAGGGGCAACGATGGTTTTATACGTATCTTCGCTCATGCTGCAAAGATAATGCAAACCGAAGAGAGAACTTTCATGCTTGCATGAAAAAAGTTATGTTGAAGTGCAGCTTATCTAAAGATAATGCAAAATCAAAAGCAGAAGAAATAAGCAAGCTGATTTCTGCCGAAAAGAGTTATCTTTGTACGAAGAATCAGATTTATAATCAAACAGAAAAAATGACAGACGGAATCAAGACATTGCACTATTCGGACCTCTTCCTGGCAATGTATTTCGAGGGAGGGAGAAGCTGCACGCACCGGAATCATTCGCACGTGCTGGTATATATGTACTCCGGTGAAATGGTTATCGATGAAAGAGGCAAAATCACTCGGCTGCATAAAGGAGACTGTGCCTTTATCCGTAAGGACTTTAGTGTGCAAATGACCAAACAAGCCTGGAATGGAGAGCAGTTCAAAGCCATTTTCCTGATGTTCACTCCCAAATTCCTGCGTGACTTTTACAGCAGGCTGAACCGGGACATCCTGCCTAAAGATGCCAAACGAGATAAAATAAGCTTGTACAAGCTACCTTCCAACCGCCCCGACATTGTAAGTCTGTTCGAATCCATGACACCCTATTTCGATTCGAGCATCCACCCGACTGAGGAGTTGCTGCAACTGAAAAGGATGGAGGGGATATACGTGTTGCTCAATACGAGTAAAAACCTGTATGCTTCCGTTTTTGATTTTGCAGACCCGTGGAAAATAGACATATTGGACTTTCTGGAACACAATTACATGAACGACATATCCATGGAAGAAATGGCCAATTATACCGGCCGCAGCCTATCCACGTTTAAACGCGATTTCAAAAAATGCAGCACACTCTCCCCACGGGAATGGCTGATACAGCGCCGTCTCGAAGCCGCCCGTGAGCTGATACGGAAAGGAGGGCGCAAAGTATCGGAAATCTGTTTTGAAGTAGGTTTCAAGAACCTCTCCCATTTCTCGAAAGCTTATAAAGCCACCTACGGTATTCCTCCGACAGAAGACATACAGCAGGAAGTGAGTCTCACATAGATTGCGGAACTTTTTCTATCCGTGGACTGCACGGCAAAGCATATTGAACCGTAC
Source organism: Bacteroides sp. AM07-18 (assembly GCF_003602695.1). Classification (NCBI taxonomy): domain Bacteria; kingdom Pseudomonadati; phylum Bacteroidota; class Bacteroidia; order Bacteroidales; family Bacteroidaceae; genus Bacteroides; species Bacteroides sp. AM07-18. The sequence continues at coordinate 42,624 of NZ_QTLM01000001.1, read as the reverse complement.
AACAAAGCCATTGTAGCATAGCCTCCTTACATTTGTACCCGAAAAATGATTAGAGTGTATAACAATTTAAATCAAACGATTATGAAAAGTATTTTTGAAAAAGATTTATCGGGAGAGATGGTTTCACCCAACGAGCCGGGCTACAATGCATTAATTGAGGACATTTTCGCTACCATCAAGGTTGCCACAGAAATGAATACGGGTTACCGCACCCCCGAAGAGGTACACGGATATATGGGCAAGATTCTCGGTAAACCGCTTGAAGAAAGTACAACGGTGCTGCCACCACTCTACATCGACTACGGTAAGCCTATCACCATCGGAAAAGGGTGCTTCATCCAGCAATGCTGCACTTTCTTCGGTTGCGGCGGCATAACGATTGGCGATGAGGTATTTATCGGACCGAAAGTCAATCTGATTACAATCAACCACGACCCCGATCCGGAGAATCGCAGCGCTACCTATGGCCGTCCGATTACCATTGAGGATAAGGTATGGATAGGAATCAATTCGACCGTCCTCCCCGGAGTACGTATTGGCTACGGCGCAATTATCGGAGCGGGCAGTGTAGTGACCAAAGACGTTCCTCCTATGACTGTGGTAGCCGGGAATCCAGCCAGATTTATCAAAAAAATCAATAAACCACACCAAAAAGATTAAAGCAAATTCATGAAAAAGATAGTGATTGCCATCGATTCCTTCAAAGGATGTCTCACCTCGGCAGAAGCCGGAGAAGCTGCCGCCCAAGGGGTACATGCCGCATGTCCCGAATGCCGGACCATCGTGCTCCCCGTGGCCGACGGTGGAGAAGGCATGCTCGACGTCCTGCTTGCAGCCAGTAACGGAAAACGTATCACCGTCCGTGCCCACGACCCGTTGATGCAACCGTGCGATGCCAGTTACGGCATCTCCGGAGACGGCAATACCGCATTCATAGAGATGGCCGCCATCAGCGGACTGCCTCTGGTTCCTGCCGACAAAAGGAATCCGATGAAAACCACCACCTTCGGAACGGGCGAACTGATACGCGATGCCCTGGAACGGGGATGCCTCCGTTTCATCATCGGACTTGGAGGGAGCGCCACGAACGATGCCGGTCTGGGAATGCTGCAAGCATTGGAATTCCGTTTCTTCGATAAAGAAGGACACGAAGTGGGAAGCATGAAAAAAGGCATCGCCCTATGCGGTGCCCTTCTATCGGCAATCAGCTCCATTGACAGCTCTTCCGCCCATCCCGCACTGAAAAAGGCATGTTTCACGGCGGCGTGTGATGTACGCAATCCTTTCTTCGGTCCCAATGGAGCAGCCCACATATTCGCTCCCCAAAAAGGAGCAGACGCAGATATGGTAAAGGAACTGGATGTTGCTATGCAGCATCTTTCGGACGTCATATTCCACACTACCGGCAAAGACGTATCCTTGCATCCCGGTGCCGGTGCGGCAGGCGGCATGGGCGGCAGTCTCCACGCATTTTTGGATGCACAGTTGAAACCCGGCATAGAGCTTTTTTTGGAAACTCTGGACTTTGCAGAAAAGATTAAGGATGCCGACCTCCTCATCACTGGAGAAGGGAAATCGGACCGGCAGACTCTTATGGGGAAAGTGCCTTCGGGCATCTTGCAGGAAGCAAGAAGGCAACGTATTCCTGTCATCCTGCTGGCAGGAGCGATAGAGGATGCCGGGATACTGAATGCAGCCGGATTCCGGGGCGTATTCTCCATTACCCCCTCTCCCGTCTCTTTGGAGCAGGCCATGCAGCCTGAATTTGCTCAAGAAAATATCCGAAGGACAGTGGAGCAAATTTGCCGGATTTTCTTTTAACTCTCTCTAACTCCTTTAACATACCGATAGCACCAGATACCGACTACATCGGCAATCAGCCAGCCGATGGGGATGGACCACCAGATGCCTGTCACCCCAATCTCAGGTATCGAAGCAAACCAATAAGAAAGAACTACACGGGTGCCCAGCGACAGCACGGTCAGCACAACAGACATGCCCGGCATACGGATGGCCCGGTAGTATCCGTACAGCAAAAACAAGATGCCGATGCCACAGTAGAAAGCACCTTCAATGCGTAGGTACGCCACTCCCACCGCAATAATCTCCGTTTCGTCCGGACGGACAAAGATAAGTATCAACGGTTTGGCAAAGATGAAAACCAATACGGACACAAGGAGCGAAAAAACAACAGCCGTGACAAATGCACTGCGAACACCCCGGTGGATACGGTCGTAACGTCCGGCCCCGAAGTTCTGTGCAATAAAGGTGGAAAAGGCGTTCCCAAATTCCTGCACGGGCATATAGGCGAAAGAGTCAATCTTCACAGCTGCCGCAAAAGCTGCCATTACCGCTGTTCCAAAGCTGTTGACAAGTCCCTGTACCATCAGGATTCCCAGATTCATCACCGACTGTTGGACGCAAGTCAGTGTAGAGAAAGAAGCTATTTCCTTCAAGCAAGTACGGTCAAAACACATATCTTCATGATGCCATCGCAGTTCCGGACGCCTTCTGTAAGTATAAATGATGATGCCCAGAGCAGCTACTCCTTGAGCGAGGACAGTGGCCGCAGCCGCACCCTGAATCCCCCAATCCAGTTGTAGGATAAAAAACAAGTCGAGCGCTATATTCAGAACGACAGAAACTGCCAGAAACCAAAGCGGAGTGACAGAATCCCCTACTGCACGCAGCAGAGATGCGTAGAAGTTATAGATAAAGGTGAAAACTATACCGCAGAAGATTATCCACAAGTAGCTGTGCATCATGCCGTATATGTCTTGCGGAACCTGCAACAGCCGGAGAATAGGATCGAGCCAGATAAAAACGGCTACATTCAGTATCAGTGTCACGATACCTATCAGTACAAACGAACTGAATATGCTACGACGCAGTGCTACATAGTTTCCGGCGCCATAATGCAGGGAGAATACGGTACCACTGCCCATCGCCAGTCCCAGCAAAACGGATATCAGGAAAACCATCAGTGTGTATGCCGAACCGACCGCCGCCAACGCCCCTGCACCAATGCATTGGCCTACAATGAGCGTATCTGCAATGTTGTAGCATTGCTGCAAAAAAGACCCTACCATCATGGGTAGGGTAAAACGTAATAAAGTACCGGTTATGCCTCCTTGGGTGAGGTCTCCTTTCCGTAGCATCCTGCTTTTGTTTTTAAGAGTTTCATTTCCGGGTACAAAGATACAAAACCCTCCAACAAATCATCTGGACTCGACGAAGAAAGAGGCATGTAATAAAAAAAGCAGAGGGTTAACCTCTGCTCTCCATACTGTTTTTGTCAGGATTCAGAATCTTTACGACCTGACGAACATCTCTCTTGTCTGCATTACCGTAAAGGCCAATCTGTTGTCCGGGTACTGTTCCCTTTTCATGTTCTGCCTGGGACAATGCTACTTTCGGGTCAATATGCCCTGCTTTCTTATCTATATTCATACCTATTGAGTTTTTCTAAATTCTTATATGAGAACAAGATAAAAAAGCAAATTGTTCAGCAGTGTCACGAGATATTTAGTAATTCCACTTCAAATATCAGTGTGGAATACGCCGGAATGGGTCCACTGGTACGTGTACCGTATCCCATGGTGTAAGGGATATATACAATCCAACGACTTCCGGGATGCATTCGTAGCAAGGCAATCTGCCAGCCCTCAATCACTTCATTCAGACGAAAAGCCTCCGGACAATTCCGTTTCCACGAATTATCGAACTCACGCCCATTAATAAGCGTGCCTTTATAATGCACAGATACTACACTGTTGAGACGTGGTGTCGGACCGTCTCTGCCTTCCTCCAATACCCGATAAAGTATGCCGCAAGGCAATTCCTTGATTCCTTCTGCCGTACGCAACTGCTCCAGAAACTGTTCGTTCTGCAATTTATATTCTTCTTTTCTACTCATATTGACTTTTTCAATACTTTACAATAATTTGTGCACTGCTTTCTTGCAGTTCCGCATATCCTTTTCCGTCAGCTCAGGATGCTTCTTAGTACCTCCCCTCTCAATGGTTTTCACAATCTTGAAACCACTCCATTTCAGAATCTCCCTGAAAGCTTTCACCACACCGTGCGTCTGATTATAGAGAATATTGAAAGGATAAGGGGTAGTACAAGTGCTAACCACAATCGCTTTCTTGCCCTTATGAAGCGGAAGGGGCATTCCCCAGGAGTTCTCCCCCATCATACCGTAAACCATACGGTCGAAAAGCACTTTCACTTCTCCCGGCATGTTTCCCCAATAGCAAGGGGCACCGATTATCACTGCATCGGCTTCTTTCATAGACTGCAACACTCTCTGTGCCCCATCCTCGGGCAGACAACACTTCAATGAACTGCGACACTTCATGCAACCGATGCAGGGATGTACCTGCAACTGTGGAACGTCTATATAAACTGTTCCAACTCCGCAGCCTTCAAGTTCCTGCTTCATCAGCTCCAACATTTTCGACATGTTGCCATGACGACGAGGACTACCGTTAAGAATCAATACCTTCATTGCATACTCTTAATTTTTCAGCAAAGGTCGGCATTTTCTACATAATAACCTTACTTCTTGTTCAGTTTTAGTTCTGTAATAAAAGCCACTATCAGTCCGATTCCACCAACACCCAGCACACAAGCCCCATAAATAAGGGAAACAGTCTCCCTATACATCCAGTCTCTGTCCGCAGTAAAGTAATTGGGAATCGTCGCATAGCAGATAAGATAACCCAGCAATAACCCAAGTCCCATACCAGCCAACAGACATCCTATTTTCAGGGCAGAGAACGAAAAGCTACTTCCACGTAATTTAGGCGTATCCATCTGAGGGAGTAGTCCCCGCTCGTCCATCTTCTCAATCAGCATGATTCTTTCCTTCTTACAAACAAACAGCTCAAACAATTTGTAAACTCCTAAAGTAATGATTGTCATCACCGCAGGCACCATAATAAAATCCATCATATTCGTTTCAATTTAAATTAGTAATTTCGTTTCTTTGTACCCTTTAGACGCGGCAGTTTACATGAGGTTACACTTTTCCGGAAAAATATTTTTTCTTCCGAAAATCTGTAACCAACCAAACAAACTTGCGTCTAACAGACAAAATGAAAGACGACGAGAGACATATCATCCAGCGCATCTTGAGGGGAGAGACTGCTCTTTACGAGCATTTTCTCAACACATACGGCCAGCAGGTATTCATCCTGGTGGCCCGTATCGTCTCCAACCAGGAAGATGCCGAAGAACTGACCCAAGATGTCTTCCTGAAAGCCTTCCAGCATCTCTCGTCTTTCAAGGGCACCAGTTCTTTTTCGACGTGGATTTATTCGATTGCATATAATACGGCCATCTCGAATGCACGGAAAAAGAAATTTGATACCTTTGTCATGGATGATACACTGCTTGCCAACATATCCGATACACAAGTAGATGAAGCCTTAAATGATGAAGGGGAAGAGCAAATTGCCAAATTGAACAGAGCCATGGAGCAACTCGATTCCGAGGAACAGGCACTGATAAGCCTGTTCTATTATGAAGAAAAAACATTGAATGAGGTCGCTCTCATCCTGGGACTGACGGAAAGCAACGCAAAAGTGAAGCTACACCGTATACGTAAAAAGATTTATGTGTTGATGAAACAAGAAAAAGTATGAACGAAGAACTAAAAGATAGAGGATTGAAAAAGGCGGTAAGAGAACAGACTACTTTCCGCCTGCCGTCCAATTTTACCTACCGCACCATGCAGAAGGTAGAAGAAGCCATACGTCTGCGCGAGAAGAAATCAGAAAGAAGAATTCTGCTTGCAACTATTGCCGCTGCTATCTTCTTGATAGGTGTCAGTGGGACAGGATTGGTTCTGTACTTCGGAGACAGCATCCGGGAAGCCTTTACGCCCACCACCCTCCCACAGTCAGAAAGTATCCAGATTCCTTGCTTTTATCTCCTACTGATTCTGACCATTCCGCTTTTCATCCTGTTTGACCGGTGGATGAGAAAACTGTATTTCAAACATCACACTCCTAAGCTTCCAGAGTTCTGAACGAAAAACGGGGATGTCTTTTAGTGGAAGACATCCCCGTTTCAGTTTATATCAATTCATTTAGTCCAGTTTATGAATCACCAGTCCCGAACGCAACTTCGGCTCAAACCAAGTTGTCTTGGGAGGCATGATGTTGCCCGTATCGGCGATGTCCATCAGCTGCTTCATGGAAACGGGATAGAGGGCCAATGCCACTTTCATCTCACCACTGTCCACCCGCTTCTTCAACTCTCCCAGACCACGGATACCGCCTACAAAGTCGATACGCTTGTCGGAACGAAGGTCTTTGATGCCGAGCACTTCATCCAGTATCAGATTGGAGGAGATGGTTACATCCAGTACTCCAATGGGGTCGTTATCATTATAAGTACCCGGTTTGGCAGTAAGGCTGTACCACTTTCCGTTCAAATAGAGGGAGAAGTTATGCAGTTCGGACGGCTTATAGATGTCCTCACCTTTCTCCTCCACGATGAAATTCTTGCCCACAGCAGCCAGAAACTCTTCGGGAGTCATGCCGTTCAAGTCCTTCACCACCCGGTTATAGTCAATAATAGTCAACTGGTTGGCAGGGAAGCACACAGCCATGAAGTAGTTATACTCTTCGTCACCACGGTGATTGGGATTTTGCTTGGCTTTCTCCGCACCCACCAAAGCGGCAGCGGCGCTGCGATGATGCCCATCGGCAATGTAGAGGGCGGGCATCTTGGCAAACTCCTGGGTTATGGCATCAATGTCCTCCTGCTTGTCTATAATCCAGAAGGTATGACCGAAACCGTCACCCGGAGCGATAAAGTCGTATACCGGTTTCCCGGCTGTATAACGGGAAATGATGGCATCCAGCGCAGTATTATCGGGATAGGCAAAGAACACGGGCTCAATGTTGGCATTGTTCACGCGGACATGCTTCATACGGTCCTCCTCTTTATCACGACGAGTCAACTCGTGCTTCTTGATAACACCGTTCATATAATCGGGAACATAGGCACCGACAACAAGACCGTACTGTGTCTTGCCGTTCATGGTCTGGGCATAGACGTAATAGTTTTCTTTATCATCCTGCACCAGCCAGCCTTTCTCTTGGAACATACGAAAGTTCTCTGCAGCTTTCCGATAAACACGTTCGTCATGCTCATCCGTACCGACGGGAAAATCTATTTCCGGCTTGATGATATGATATAGGGACTTCTCATTACCTTCCGCTTCTGCACGTGCTTCTGCAGAATTCAATACGTCGTAAGGACGGGACGCTACTTGTTCCACCAAATCCTGAGGGGGACGAATCCCTTTAAAGGGTTTAATTATAGCCATAAGAGAGTGTTTTATATGGATTATTAAGGTTTCTTTTTCACGAAATATCTTACCAGATAAATTGCACTACCTAATATCAGTACAATAGATACGCCCTCGCAAAAACCGAGGGCGAAATCTGACAATTCATTTCTGAATATACTACTTAATGAAAATATACCAGCACCTATTGCTAAATAAAGAACTGAACATTTATAGGTAGTCTTACTATTCATCTCATTTCCTGTTTACGCGGAACTTCTCGCAACCGTCTTTCAGGAAGCCTACAATCTGCTTGGCAGCGGCAATACCTGCGTTGATATTGGCTTCGGCAGTCTGGGCACCCATCTTTTTCGGTGTAGAGAAATAACGTCCGGCAAACTTGGCTGCAAATGTTTCATTGGCAGCAGGCATAATGTCGGTCATGTATTTCAAGTCGGTACGCTCTTCCATCAGCTGGATAAGCTCGGCTTCATTGATGACTTCCTTACGGGCTGTGTTCACCAGCAGTGCGCCTTTCGGCATCTTGTTCACCAATGCATAATTGATGGAATTCTTCGTTTCGGCAGTTGCAGGAATATGCAGGGAAACGACATCGCAAGTAGAGTAAAGCTCTTCGGCAGAACCCACAGCCTTCACTCCATCCTTCTCGATTACTTCTTTCGGGCAGAAAGCGTCGAACGCATAAATCTCCATACCGAAGCCTTTGGCAATACGGGCTACGTTGCGACCCACGTTACCATAAGCGTGGATACCCAGTTTCTTGCCCATCAGTTCCGTACCGGAAGTACCGTTATACATATTACGGACAGCCATCACCATCAAGCCGAAAGCCAACTCGGCCACAGCATTGGAGTTCTGTCCCGGAGTATTCATTACACATACATTGTGGGCAGTAGCTGCTTCCAGGTCCACATTGTCATAACCGGCACCGGCACGCACCACAATCTTCAGTTCCTTGGCGGCATCCAGCACTTCAGCATCAATGATGTCACTGCGGATAATGATAGCGTTGGCATCTTTCACAGCCTCCAGCAGCTTGGCTTTTTCGCCATATTTCTCCAGCAGCACGAGTTCGTAACCTGCTGCTTCTATTTCTCTACGGATACCGTCTACTGCCACTTTGGCAAACGGTTTGTCTGTTGCAACTAATACTTTCATAATTTCATGATATTAAAAAGACTCACCACAGATGACACAGATTATCACAGAGTTTAATCATAAAAACAATCTGTGCAAATCTACGTAATCTGTGGTGAAAAACAATATTATTAATGAAGTTTCTCAAATTCCTGCATGCAGTCAATCAAAGCCTGCACGCTTTCCTTTGGCATGGCATTATAGCAGGATGCACGGAATCCACCTACAGAACGGTGTCCCTTGATACCTACCATACCTCTTTCGGTAGCGAACTTCAAGAAGTCAGCTTCCAATTCCTTGTATTCGGGAGCCATCACAAAGCAGATGTTCATGCGTGAACGGTCTTCTTTGGCAGCCGTACCCACAAACATTTTGTTACGGTCAATTTCAGCATACAGCATATCGGCCTTTTCGATGGCACGGCGTTCCATTTCCTTCACGCCACCCTCTGCCTTAATCCAGCGCAATGTCTGCAGGGCTGCATAGATGGGGACAACGGGAGGAGTATTGAACATAGAGCCGCTATCCACATGCGTCTGATAGTTCAGCATGGTCGGGATATAGCGGGATACCTTACCCAGCGCGTCATTCTTCACGATGACGAATGTAACACCGGAAGGAGCCAGATTCTTCTGCGCACCACCATAGATACAGATATATTTGGATACGTCGATGGGACGGGAGAAAATATCAGAAGACATATCGGCCACCATCGGAACGTTTACGTCCAAATCCTCTTTCAGTTCCGTACCGTAGATTGTATTGTTGGTAGTGATGTGGAAATAGTCTGCATCAGCAGGCACTGTATAGTCCTTCGGAATATAAGTATAAGTAGATTCAGCGGAAGAAGCGACTTCAACTACTTCACCGAATGCCTTAGCTTCTTTCATGGCTTTCTTGGCCCATACACCCGTATTCAGGTAAGCAGCTTTCTTTTCAAGGAAGTTGAAGGGTACCATGCAGAATTCCAAACTGGCACCACCGCCCAAGAACAGTACCGAATATCCTTCGGGGATATTGAGCAATTCTTTGAATAATGCCACAGCTTCGTCCACAACGGGTTGGAAGTCTTTGGCACGGTGGCTGATTTCCATCAGTGAGAGGCCTGAGCCATTGAAATCAAGAATAGCTTGTGCCGTATTCTCAATCACCTCACGAGGAAGGATAGAAGGTCCTGCATTGAAATTATGCTTTTTCATTTGAAGTTTGTTTTGGTTATACAATTTCGTTCATTAATGTCTTTCGACTTTGCGAAATTACGGAAATATTTCTTCAAAACAAACCTTTCCTGATGAAATTCTATTTTTAAGCCGCATTTAGCTTACTTTTTAATGGTTTATACAAGATATATGCACCATTTTGTTATCTTTACTTATCAAGGATAATACTTTTAGAGAAACTAAAAGCAAGGCGGTTTCATTACTTCATATTCAAAAGAATAAGCGCAAATAAAATGAATATTTATAAGATAAATCACTTTGCTTCCTCGATAACAGTTTTCATTCCCTTGATTTTTTCACCGCGTACCAGCGTCAACAATTGTTTCATTTTACTGCGGCGCACGGCTACAAAGGCATAGTGTTCCTTTACGTCCACCTGCCCGACATCTTCACGCGCCATTCCTCCTTTTTTATACAAGAAGCCGACAATATCTATCTTGTTCAACTTATCCTTTTTCCCTTTACCTATATATAAGGTAGCCCATCGGGGCTTGGCCGGTTTGGGAAGCGTCTCCGGAAACTCGTACGTTTCGATGTCTTCAGAAATGTACTCGGGTACCCGCTCCTCGGCATGCAGGACAAGATATGCATTTCCCGATGCCTCCCAACGGGCGGTACGTCCATTACGGTGTGTATAGGCTTCCTCGTTTACGGGAGGATGGTAATGCACCACATTCTCAATACCCGGAATATCCAGTCCGCGGGCGGCAAGGTCTGTAGATATCAGCACGGCGCAACTGCCATTACGGAACTTGTAAAGCGCACGTTCGCGGTCGGGTTGCTCCATACCGCCATGAAACATGTCGCAAGGGAACTTCCTGGCTTTCAGGTACCCGGCAACACGCTCCACGCTTTCACGATAATTGCAGAATACCAGAGTGGAATGATAGCCGAGAGTACAAAGCAGGTTATAGAGGGTCTCCAGCTTGTCCTTCTCCGGAGAAACGACCTTATGCAGCCGCAGACGCGGAGCAAGGGCTTCCGGAGCAAGAAAATCAAGCTTCATGAGCCGGGAGACGGAAGACGGGGAATCACCTCCTACTCCGGCAAATTGCGGTATTTCCTCTGCATCGGTGGCCGAGAGAAGCACACGCTTTTTCAGTGAGGGAAGCTGCCCGATAACCTCTGCCATCTCGTCATGGAAACCGAACTCAAGACACTTGTCGAATTCATCTATCACCAGAGTGACGACAGTGGCGGCATTGAAATTCTCTTTCCTCAAATGGTCGCTCATACGTCCCGGAGTACCGATAATGACGGCGGGATGAATGCCTTTCATTGTCCGGTGTTCTTCCATAGCAGGGCGTCCGCCATAGCAGCTCATAGCCTTGAAAGGAGTTCCCATGGACTTGAACACAGTTTCTATCTGCAAAGCCAATTCGCGTGAAGGTACTAGTACAAGAGCCTGCACACTTTGTATATCCGCTTTCAAGGTCTGTACCAGCGGAAGGAGGAAAGCCAGTGTCTTACCCGAACCGGTAGGCGAAAGAAGCACTAAATCTTGGGCTGATTGATAGGCTTCCTTAGCAGCCTCCTGCATCGGAGTAAGTTCTTGTATCTTCAAATTATGAAGTATATCCGAAAGTTCCATGAATATCTCTTTTTTTAATCAATATGCAAAGATACGGATAAGAAGTCAGTTTCCATCAAAACGAAAACAGCTTTTAAGAAAGCTACCTAAATCATGACATGCCCGTCATACTAAAAGGGGAGACTCTCCTTATAGTTTCTGAAGCTTTTACCAAGCCCAATCGTCAGCACTATAAGTAGCTTCTACAGTCTTCTCTATCTCATTAGGCAGGTTACAGAAGAAGTCGATACCGGTTTCGTACTCCAAATTTTTAATAGAAACGGCATAAACCATAAATTCATCTTTTCCAGGTTTTTCTGGCAATAATTCAGAATGAGGGACTAAAAAAGCGATAGTATGATAAACCCCTGCCTTCTCGCTCAACAGAGCCATGTAATAATAGCTGGGGCAAATGAGTCCGCCAAGTGTCAGCCCGTCGGCATTGGTGGTGGGATAAAGCCCGTCATTGGCTTTCTTCACACCTGTGAAATTGGTAAGCAAACGGTCAGTAGTACCACCTTTCACGACATAAAGTTTGTCGTATGTGCCATTGATGGTGGAACGTCCCCAAGTCTGCACCTGCTTCTCAAGAGCCGCCCAATACTTTTGATTGAAACTCCCTATCTGTGGCGAGATATTACTGTAGTAGAAGGTCTGCTTATTGGCACTTTTACTGTACACACGGTCTTCGCTGGCACAAAGATGCCCCTTGTCGTACCCATCGCTCTTATGCATGGATTCAGTCACCTCCACGCTGTTGTCAATATTGGGGTCGTCTTGATTCCACTCGTTGGCACGCTTCACGTTGTCTTGCGCAGTAATCGGGTCGAAACTGAATGCCACCCAAGCCGAATGCTTCTTGGAAGCGATGTATTCCAAAGAGAAATTGAGTACCTGCCCGGCACCTTCCTCATCAGACACGCCTGCATAGTATTCAATATATTGATTGGTTGCATTGAGAGCTGGGATTTCAAGATTGTCTGCTTTATTGTTATCAGCAATATTGGCATTTTTCACATCTATATCCTCAGAAGCCACATACTCTATGCCCACTTCATTACCGTGAATATAGGCCACGCGGAGCTTGCCCATCTGATAATGATTGTAGCGGTTGAAACGCACCCAATAGCACGTAGAGGGTTTCACCTCAACGCTTTCGCTGAAAGCATCGGCAGACGGAACAACAGTAAGCCCTTCCAGCGACTCACTATTAACAGGAGCAAATGCGTAATTACGCCCGGTAAAAGCTTTGGACTGGATATAGAAAGGGGTGCCGATAGCCTTGGGCTTATACACGTTGAAACCATTGTCGCTCGACTCATAGCCCTTCATCACGTAAGTATCCGAACCCTGCTCGGTAGGTATTATCTCGGGAATGAGCGAAGCCTCTGAAGAATCATCACATCCAGCCAGCCAAATTCCGACCAGCAAAAGAAATAAGTAAGACAGTTTTTTCATCTATGTTTCTAAATTTGATTTTACGATACTAAGAATGCAAATGTGGTAATGGACAGTAAAGTCCATTACCACATTGTCTATTGCACAACCTCAGGAATTATTCCTTCACCACAAAGTTACTCATGTAGAATGTAGGAGCAAATCCAGGATCAGTATTACTTGCATAACGGAATGCCACATATACTTTCTTGCCCACATAGTCAGCCATGGAAGTACGCATTTCGATCTCTTTAGAGCTTGTAGGCCACTCGAACGACAACGGATCACTCCAAGCCGCTCCCTGCAATGCTGCAATCTTCTCTTCCTCAGTAGCAGTAGAAGCCGCAGGGATATAATTTTCGGACACATGTACAGACACTGCGTTCTCAATTTTGCCTCCATACAAATAGTCTGCCGAAGCAGTGAATACCATCTGTGGGGCAATAGCTTCGGTAAGATCTACCTCACCGGTTACAAGCCATGCCTCCGTATCGCGGTTACGCTGATAATAACCGCTTGCCTTGATACGGGTATAACCTGCACCTGCACTCCATACATAATTCATGCCATCAAGCTTCACATTCACAATCTGGGCATCGTTATGAAGTTCACCAGCAAAGTCATTGCTATAATACTCTTTTGCTTCCATCCATTTGCCGTCAGTCTTCAGGAATGCCATTTCAGCAGTTTCCGTTTCGGTATTCTTCTTCACCCATGCAGTGCCATCGAAGCCATATTCATCGGCCATCACATCATACTCCTTATTTCCGAAATAAACTACTGCCTTGACATCCCCGCTCTGTGCGTAAGGGAATGCATTCTTCAGATAAACGGGCAATACGGCATCAGCATCGCTCAAATAGTCCGAACCGGTAGAAACATAATCGGCAGGTTGCATCACACGGATACCGATACTTGCGCTTTCTTCGTAGGCAGTCCAAGCCGAACCGTCATACTGGTAGAGAGCAGAAGCATTTGGCTTCACGTCTGATGCACGGGTAACGGCACGAGCAGGCATTTCAGCTTCTGATTCAGGAATCTCCTTATAAATATCCACACCCTCATAATACCCTGATACGGTACTTGTAAGTGACATATTCTTAAACTCTACAGTAGGCGCACACTCTGTAGTACTCTTATAACGGAAAGCAATGGCTATCTTCTTGCCCTCGTAAGCACTCAGGTCAATATCACCGGAATTTACATAATTCCAATTCTTGCCTTCCGGCCATTGAGGTACATTCAGAGCCTTCCATTCAGCAGTAGCCACATCATCCACATAATCTTCCGAAGCCAGCAATTCAATAAAATCAGCACGATTGTTACCATTCAAGAAATTAATGGCAATATCTACCTTAAGAAGAGGAGCCTTCGCTTTTGCTAAATCTATAATAGGAGAAACCACCCATGCTTCCGATTCAAAATCGCTATCTCCTACATGAGCACTACCCTTCCAACCATATTTACCATCCACCTTCCATACATTAGTTAACGTGCCGGTAAGTTTCACATTTTGAGTAGTGAAACCGCCCTCGTTTCCATTGAACGACTCATTCATATAAATGCCCAACGTAGCATTCGGATAAGAACCGTATGAATAAGAGTTTCCTTTTTCATAGAAATTCAGCTTGATGATTTTGTCCTTTTCCACATTTTTTACATCAAATGCCTTACGGTCATAGTTGTAAGCAAAGCTCCAATCCCCACCCTCGGGTATGGAAGTACCGATGTTGAAACTGTTAAACGTACCACTCTGATAAATGAACTTGCCATCCGGACGTTGCATAGTGAAACCTTTTTCCGTAGGAGTAAGTGTCATGATATGATTGGACACATCGCTGGTGATGAAACCATCCGCAATCTCTACCGGTTCACCCTCCATATAACCATACGTCTTATCCGGGTCTTTGAACTGACCGAAAGGAATCCAAGTATTGTCCTTCGTCGGAGCCACAATGACATAATTACCTCCTTCGGCATCAATAGAAGTTACTTTCTGGTATACCATTTTCACTGCACCGCCGCCTGTACTGGGCTCGGTCTCCGACCAAGCGTAATTCACTTGGCACACATCTCCCGTCTTCGGGTTCTTGATACCTTCCTTCAACAAAGCAGGAAGCTTCTTCAACGTAGAAGGGGTGAGATATTTCACTACCATGCTTTCCCCCCATACTGTAGCGTAATTATCAGAAGTAAGATCGAAAGTCTGAGCTTCGTTTATCTTCGAGAGATATTCAGGTTGCTCCTTGCCGATATTGTACTGCACCAGCACCTTGGAACCATCTGACAGATATGCGTAGAGCGAATCGACAAATGCAGGCAGATAATCTTCAGGAGCTACCATATCAGTAAACATCTTGGTTTTACCCAGCTGGTTCAATGCCGTAAGATAAGTCTGCCCCTCGGGATCCTTGGCGAGAGCTATCCCTTGGTTCTTCGGCATAGAAGCTATTTTGCCATAATGGGCATCAGCCAATACGAGGGTATCGGTACTGACATCCGTGATGGTTTCTTTTTCATCAAATCCGGGGAAATTATCCTCGTTATAATCGCAGGCCCCAAGTGCAAACAGCGAAGCCAGTGCGGTTCCTAATAATATATGTTTTTTCATAAATATGTTCGCTTAGAAATTCAACTTCAATCTTACAGTATAAGTACGTCCCCAACCATAGATAACACGTGTGGCCGTCTCCCAGTCATGGTTACTTCCATCGCGTGCATCGGCTATGTACTCTTGGTTGAACAAGTTGTTCACATTGCCGCTCAGTGTAGCACGAATCTTACCGAAGTCAAAGGTATATCCTGCACTTACATCAAATGTGCTCCATGAAGGAATCTCCCAAGGTTTTTCCACCACGTAAGCCTCTTTTTGAGTGGCTTGGCTCGCATCAATGTCATAATCGGCATAATTGCGTGCAAAGAAGTTCCAGTCTGCATTAAGACGCAAGCCTTTCATTGGGCGGAATGTCACTCCCAAAGCAGCTGTAGTCTGAGCAGAACCGCCCACCTGTACATTATCCATTTCAATGGTATACTTGTACTGATCTACATTACTCATATCTGTCACCACTTCACCACGGCTATTCGCCATAATCTGGCCTTCAGTATTCATCATGAAGCCTTTCGCTGTCCCATTCCAGCGCCAGTCTCCCCAAGAGAACATACCGTTAACTTCCATCCAGCGGAAAGGCTTGGCAATAAAGTCAAGCTCTATACCCATGTGGTTAGCCTGCGCACCGGTCATGTTCATTGTCCAACGCTGGGAAGCCCCGTTTACGTCTTCATAGGATCCGGTATCATATAAAGCCTTGTCTTTCCACATAGTATAATAGGCGTTTACATTGGCTGAAAAATACTGGCTACGATATCCATAACCTAATTCGAAAGAGTAAACTTTCTCATTCTTAGCATCGGGATTACGCTCATGTGAACTCTGAGAATTGATGAAGGTATTATCAAAAATAGGAGCACGGCTGATAAATCCGGTATTGAAGAATACGTTATTGTAATCATCAAGGTTGTAATTCAAACCAGCTTTCACATTGCCTCCCAAATAATGCTTCTTCGAAGACAGCTGTTTGTCACCACTATAATAAAAACGGTCTTTACGCCAATAACTGGTATTTGTAAGACCACCTGAAACAAATGCACTCACTTTATCTTTATTATACTCCAATTGGGCAAAACCACCTTCGTACATCACAAAACCGTCGTAGTCACGACGAATCACATCTCCTACTCCCAACTTCTGGTTTACCCAGGAGGTGACTCCACCATTCACACTATTCTCAGCCAATACACTCTTACGGTTATAAGAGTCTACATAATACTGCCCTCCAAAAAGATCGGTAATGACATTCTTGTGCAAACCTTTATAATAGCGGAAGTCAATACCACCATAGAAATCAAAGTAATCACCAAACTTAGTGGTATAAGTAGAAATCAATCCTGTCCAGAAATGGTCGTTCGAGGCTTTGTTCATAATCATCAGCGAACCTTTATAACCGGGCATTCCACTCACATTCACCGGATTAGTATAGTTATCTGCATTAAGCTTATCCACAGCATCATAATCAAAAGTACCATCAGGACAACGGAACTGAGTGTTCACCGTACCATCACTGGCCGTACCGTACCAAGAGCTGGTGTACCCCGTTACCCCCGTACCACTATAGCCCGCACCAGTACCGATAGACATATAAGCTGCTGTACTGAGGCTTGACTTATGGTTGATTTGCCACAAATGATTAAGAGACATCTGGGGCTTATGGTATTCGTTACGTGAAGAGTTCATCACTTGTCCATTGCGATAACCGAAAGTAGAGTTGTAACGATAGGGACTTTCCTCACCCATCCATTGTTTTACACGCTGATACTCCTTGATATTCAAACCATTTGCCATATTACGCTGATTATGCCACTGAGGTGCTCCAAAAGCTGTAAATGAAAGTTGATGGTTGTCATTGATACGTTTTGCAATACTCATGAACCAAGTGTAGGCCTCGGATTCCGTACCTTGAATATAACCGTCGCGTTTATCTCTGGCACCCAATAAAGTAAAGGCCCAACCATCTTTTGTCAGACCGGAAGAGACACTGAACATCACTTTACTGTAGCCGTCATTACCCATGCCGTAAGAGATGAAGCCGCCTTTCTTGGCATCAGTAGTCTTGGTTATAATGTTTTGTGAGCCACCTACTGAAGGAGTTGACACCTTGCTGGCACCAAGTCCACGTTGTACCTGAATACTGCTGGCCACATCAATCAAACCACCCCAGTTACTCATGTATACTTTCTGGTTTTCCATTCCGTTCATGGGTACACCGTTAATCATCATAGCCACATATTCTGACTTAAAACCACGAATCTTTATGTTGGAATCACCAAAGCCACCTCCCTCATTAGAAGCATAAACACCCGGAGTAGATTTCAAGATTTGCGGTAACTCCTGAGAACCTATCTTATCTTCAATAAATACGGGGTCGACAGTAGATACTGCAACCGGAGTCTTGCGTGCCACAGCAATAGACGATGTAATCACTACGTCCTTCAGCATCACAGCATCCGGTTCCATTGGGATAGCACCCAAATCCACAGAAGCGCCCTTCTGCGTAATCTTCTTCTTCTGGTCTTTATACCCCACATACTTGAATAGCAATGTCGCATTCGAAGCAACGCTTTGCTTGAAATAGCCATCAATGTCGGTCACCGATCCTTGTGTAGTACCTTCCACCATGACGGCGGCACCCACTAACGGTTCACCTGTTTCTGAATCAACAAGCTGACCTCTCACTGTAGTCTGAGCAAATGCAGCGGCACTGAATACCGACAACACTGCAACCAACAGGAATTGAATTAGATGTTTTCTCATAATTCTGTTTTTTGTTAATAGATAGTGTTAATTAAACATTAATTTATGTTTTAAGTCGCAAATATAACTAATAAAAACGAGATTAATGTTATATTTATGTTACATTTTTTGAAGGTAGAAAGGCTTTTTTGAGATATTTTTAAACAAAAAAAGCCCTGCATTCTACAGCAGGGCTTTCGTATTGTCAACAAGTAAAAGAATATACTTTCAAATTCGCACTGAAATCAGTCATTCATGAGCTTTCTATAACGTACACGGGTGGGTTCTTCTTTCCCAAGACGTTTCTGTTTATTTTCCTCATATTCGGAATAAGAGCCCTCAAAGAAGAACACATTGGAGTCTCCTTCGAAAGCGAGGATATGCGTACAGATACGGTCGAGGAACCAACGGTCGTGACTGATGACCACGGCACATCCGGCAAAGTCCTCCAAACCTTCTTCGAGAGCACGGAGCGTATTCACGTCGATGTCGTTGGTGGGCTCGTCCAGCAACAGTACATTACCTTCTTCCTTTAGGCAGAGCGCCAGGTGCAGACGGTTGCGCTCACCACCGGAAAGCACCCCGCAGAGCTTTTCTTGGTCGGCGCCGGAGAAGTTGAAACGGGACAGATAGGCGCGTGCATTGATGTCGCGTCCACCCATGCGAATTAGGTCGTTTCCACCGGAGATGACTTGATATACGCTCTTGTTGGGGTCGATATCCTTGTGCTGCTGGTCCACGTAGGCCACCTTTACGGTCTCCCCTACCTCAAACTTGCCTTTATCTGCCTTTTCCAGCCCCATGATAAGGCGGAAAAGCGTGGTCTTACCGGCACCGTTAGGGCCGATGATACCCACGATTCCGTTGGGCGGAAGCATGAAGTTGAGGTCATCGAACAGCAGTTTGTCGCCAAACGCTTTTGCCACATGCTTGGCTTCAATCACTTTATTACCCAGACGGGGACCGTTCGGGATAAAGATTTCCAGCTTCTCTTCCTTCTCCTTCACGTCCTCGTTCAGCAATTTGTCGTAGGAGTTCAAACGTGCTTTACCCTTTGCCTGGCGGGCCTTGGGAGCCATACGCACCCACTCCAACTCACGTTCCAGCGTCTTGCGGCGCTTGCTGGCAGTCTTTTCCTCCTGCTCCATACGCTTGGTCTTCTGTTCCAGCCAGCTGGAGTAGTTACCCTTCCAGGGAATGCCTTCACCACGGTCCAGCTCAAGAATCCAGCCGGCAACGTGGTCGAGGAAGTAACGGTCGTGCGTTACGGCAATCACCGTACCCTCGTACTGCTGCAAGTGTTGTTCCAGCCAGTCAATGGATTCGGCATCGAGGTGGTTGGTGGGCTCGTCAAGGAGAAGCACGTCAGGCTTCTGCAACAATAGGCGGCAGAGAGCCACACGACGGCGTTCACCACCGGAAAGATGTTCTACGGACTGGTCTTCGGGCGGACAACGGAGGGCGTCCATGGCGCGCTCCAGCTTGCTGTCGAGGTTCCAGGCATCGGTCGCGTCAATGATGTCCTGCAACTCGGCCTGGCGGGAGAAGAGCTTGTCCATCTTGTCCTGGTCCTCATAATATTCGGGCAAGCCAAACTTCTGATTGATTTCCTCGTATTCTGCCAGCGCGTCCACAATAGGCTGCACGCCTTCCATTACAATTTCCTTTACGGTCTTGGTGGGGTCGAGGTACGGTTCCTGGGCCAGATACCCCACAGAATATCCCGGCGAGAACACCACTTCGCCCTGATAGGACTTATCCAATCCGGCGATAATCTTCAGCAGGGTCGATTTACCCGAACCGTTCAGACCGATGATACCGATTTTTGCCCCGTAGAAGAACGAGAGGTAAATGTTCTTCAGTACCTGCTTGTTGTTCTGCTGAATGGTTTTATTCAGCCCAACCATAGAAAAGATAATCTTTTTATCGTCTACTGTTGCCATGTATTTAATGATTAATGTTCAGTGATAATGATTAATATCAAGGATTGATGGGGACAAAGATAAGAAAAAAGATGATATTATTTTGCAATTTTCAAAAAAGTATCTATCTTTGCATCCGCTTAACAGCAATGAAGGATTGAATCGCTAGCTCAGCAGGTAGAGCACAACACTTTTAATGTTGGGGTCTTGGGTTCGAGCCCCAAGCGGTTCACATAGAAACAAAGCCAGAAGGCGACAAAAAGAAAAAAGTCCTACAATATCAATGTATTGTGGGACTTTTTTTATGTTTCCATCTTACCTGAAAGTCCCAAAAGGGTACGAAAAGAAAAGTTGGACATCCAAACAGTGGTACAATTGGTACAGTGGGTACAGCGCCTCTTCTGCTTCACACACATGCGCTTATGTACATTACTTCATAACGCGTACATTATTTATATACATGCGTGTGTGAGATAGAAGAGACGCTGTACCCACTGTACCAACTGTACCCATAAACCTCACCTTTACGCCGCTCAAGTTCACCTTTACACGGCCCAACCTCACCTTTGCTTATGTCACTTCACCTCTTCCAGATAAAGCACACGGCTCGAATAGTCGTTCTGCTTGTGATAGTCCACCTTATGGTTGTAGGGAATCTCCAGCCCGTTTGCCATGAGGTAGGCACCACTGAAACTCTTTCCTTCGTAGTTCAAGGGAACATTATCTATACGGTTCAGCTCATGTACCCGGTATTGCTTGTCAGCACAGAGACCGGCCATCTTCACACGCGGCAGGTGCTGGTTACAGAAATGTTCCGTCTTCCACCAATAGAAAACTGCCTTGTCCTTCTCCGGAGCCACGTACATCAGAGAAGCCACACCTTGCTTGTCATAAGGAGAGAGCAGGCGGTAAATGTCTCCCAACTGTACTACGGGACGGATGGTCTTGTACTCGGCAATGGCATTCTTGCAAAGAGCCTTTTCTTCTTCCGTCATATTTTTGGGCTGGATTTCCATACCCAAACGACCACTCATGGCAACGTCTATCCGATATTTCAGAGGAATGGTGCGGAACGTCTGATGATTGGGGGCAGCACTGATATGCGATGCCATAGCGATGGCGGGGAAGAAATAGGAAGTTCCCCACTGCATATAGACACGCTGAAGGGCATCAGTATTGTCACTCACCCAGAATTCATCAAAGTAAGGCAGCACTCCGTAGTTGGCACGACCGCCGCCACTGGCACATGCCTGGATGGTAAGGTCGGGATATTTGGCACGGATGCGCTGGCAGATTTTCTCGAAGCCGCGGTGGAATTCGATGTACATGTGGCTCTGATTATCCTTCGTCAGATATTGCGAACCGTGGTTCTGGACAGACATATTGGCGTCCCACTTGATGTAATCTATTTCAGGATAAGAGGTCATCAGGTTGTCTACCACACCGAAAACGAAGTCCTGCACGGCAGGATTGGCAAGGTCAAGCACTACCTGCGTGCCGCCGCGTCCCAACACAACGTCACGTTCGGAAGCTTTAAGTACCCAGTCGGGATGCTTCTCGTAGAGTTCGCTGGTAGTGTTCGCCATCTCCGGCTCAATCCAGATGCCAAACTTGACGCCATGTTTCTTGGCATCACTCAGCAAGCCTCCAATGCCGTTCGGAAGCTTGTTCTTGTCCACCACCCAGTCGCCGAGTGATGAGCTGTCGTTCTTACGGGGATACTTGTCGCCAAACCAGCCATCGTCCATCACGAACAACTCGCCACCCATGGAGGCAATGTCCGCCATCATTTGATCCATACCTTGCTGGTTGATGTCAAAGTACACGCCTTCCCAACTATTCAAAAGAATCTTGCGGGGGGTAGTGCCGTGCGCCAGTTTGTGCAGGCGTGCCCAGCGATGGAAGTTACGGCTGCCGCCACTCAAGCCTTCATTACTATAAGTCAGGGCAAGTTCGGGAGTGCGGAAAAGTTCGTCCTTCTTCAAGGAATAAGTAGAGTTCTCTTCGTTGATTCCGGCAAAGAAATGGTGGTATTCATCATCGTGTGTCTCAATGCGGAGTTTGTAGTTGCCGCTGTAACAGAGGGCTGCACCAATCACGTTGCCCGTGTTCTCCTGCGGACGACCGTCGAGGGAGAACATCACTTCGGCATGGTCAGTATGGGAATTGCGCACACCGTCCTTATTCTTGATAACCTTCATGCCCGGAGTGAGAGGTTCCTGCGTCAAAACCCCTTCATTGGCCCAGGAACCGGAGAGATGGGACAGCCATACATCGCCGCGGCGGATGGGCAGATAGCCGGAGGCAAACTGATTGAGCACCACCGGCTTCTTCTCCTGATGGGAGATTTCAGTCCAGGATTCTATCACGTCGGCATCCTGCCAGGCACGGTAACAGACGTTGACGAAGAAGGGATACACCTTATCCTTCAGTGCCACGACAGTCGTCACGGCATTCCCTTCCTTTTCGGTAGTCACGTTCAATACTTCGAGCTGGAGGGTCATGTTACCGTCGGCATGCTTCACAGCGAGGGCCGTCTCCACGGGAGCATTCAATCCATATTCGGGATAGGCTGCATGGTTCGCTTCTGCCGCAGAGATATTCTGCAAGTCGGCTTCAGAAAGTCTGTTACCATAATACAAGTGTCTCAGTGTACCGCCTTCAGGAACCGAAAGCACCAAAGAGGTTTTCGGAGTGGATACACATACGTTTTGAGCCAACAAACTGCCGGTCAGCAGCAGTGCTCCAAAGAGAAAATTTGTTCGTTTCTTGAAATTCATGCTTTTCTTGTTTAGATTCTATATTCATTTAGCTGTGAGCAAATGTAGGCGTTTCCCCGAAGATAAAATAGTATCATTTTATCATATCCTTATACAAATTCTATTTCCGGCTGACAATTGTCCCCGTGGCTTGGTTGGCAGGCATCACCAGCACTTCCGCAATCTGGATATGCTCGGGGACGGCAGCGGCGAAATAGACCACTTCGGCTATATCGTCGCCGGTCAGCGGGCGTATACCTTTATATACATTATCGGCCGCCTCCCGGTTACCACGGAAACGGACGACGGAGAAATTGGTTTCCACCAACCCCGGCTTGATATTCGTTACGCGTATCGGGGTATCCACCAGGTCGATGCGGAGTCCGTCGGAAAGGGCCTTGACGGCAGCCTTGCAGGCACAGTACACACTGCCTCCCGGATAAGCGTAATCTCCGGCAATGGACCCCATATTGATAACGTGACCACGGCCTCGCTCCACCATACCGGGAACCACGAGGCGGGTCATGGCAAGCAAGGCTTTCACGTTAGTGTCGATGACAATGTCCCATTCATCCAGGTTACCTTCATGTTCCTTGTCCACCCCAATGACGAGTCCGGCATTGTTCACCAGTATGTCTACCGCCTTCCATTCCTCCGGAAGGGATTCGAGGGCGGCACGGGCAGCCTGCCGGTCGCGGACATCGAAAGGAAGCAGATACACATCGGCTCCATATTTCTCCAACAATTCTTTCTTTACAGCATTCAGTTTCTCCACATTACGGCCATTGAGTATAAGCCGGTAACCGTTCATGGCAAATTTACGCGCGCAGCCTTCCCCTATTCCCGAGGAGGCTCCGGTGATGAGTACAATCTTCTTTTCCATCATGTTATTAAGTTTTAATATCAATACTGCCAACAAAGGTATTACTTATTATTTTAACTTCATAGGAATAATGAATTTTAGAGTAAGGCGAAAAATCCCGATAAATTATGTAACTTTGCACCCGCTTTTTGAAAGCCCGAGAAACTGTTTTGATTTTATTTCAGCTTTCTTCTGAGATTTGTTTAATTCGTTTGGATAAAGTAAAAGACGCTTATGCAAAAGTCCGATTGCATCATCGGTGTGGAGCACGTATCGAAATTTTTCGGAGATAAGGCCGTGCTGAATGATGTGAATTTGTCTGTCCGTAAGGGCGAGTTTGTAACAATACTGGGACCGTCCGGCTGCGGAAAGACAACACTGTTGCGCCTCATTGCAGGCTTTCAGACAGCCTCGGAAGGAGTGATAACCATTGCCGGAAAGGACATCACGCAGACACCGCCGCACAAGCGTCCGGTAAACACCGTGTTCCAGAAGTACGCCCTCTTCCCCCACCTCAACGTGTTCAACAACATTGCCTTCGGGCTGAAGCTGAAGAAGCTGCCCGGTGCCACCATCGAGAAGAAGGTGAAGCAAGCCCTGCGCATGGTGGGCATGACGGACTATGAGGACCGCGACGTGGATTCCCTCTCCGGCGGGCAGCAACAGCGCGTAGCCATTGCCCGAGCCATCGTCAACGAACCCGAAGTGCTGCTACTGGACGAACCCCTTGCCGCCCTGGACCTAAAAATGCGCAAGGACATGCAGATGGAGCTAAAGGAGATGCACCAGAAGCTGGGCATCACCTTCGTATATGTGACCCACGACCAGGAAGAGGCACTGACCTTGAGCGATACCATCGTCGTGATGAGCGAAGGACGCATCCAGCAAATAGGCGTGCCGACGGACATCTACAACGAACCCATCAACTCCTTCGTAGCAGACTTCATTGGTGAAAGCAACATCTTGAACGGAGTTATGATAAAGGATAAAGCCGTCACCTTCTGCGGACACGAATTTGAATGCGTGGACACGGGATTTGGCGAGCAGATGCAGGTAGACGTAGTGATTCGCCCCGAAGACATCTACATCTTCGACGTATCCGACGCCGCACAGCTGACGGGCACCGTAACCAGCTGCATCTTCAAGGGTGTGCACTACGAAATGCTGGTGCAGACGCGCGAAGGCTACGAGCTGATGGTGCAGGACTACCATGCCTTCGAGGCAGGACGCGAAGTCGGTCTGCTGGTGAAGCCCTTCGACATCCATGTGATGAAGAAGGAACGCACCTGCAACACCTTCGAAGGAAAGCTGGTGGACGAGACACATGTAGAGTTCCTAGGCTGCAACTTCGAGTGCCTGCCCGTGCAAGGCATCGAACCGGGCAGTAGCGTACAAGTGGAAGTGGACTTCCAGTACGTCATCCTCGAGGACAACGAAGAGGACGGCCGACTGACGGGTGAAGTGAAATTCATACTCTACAAAGGAAACCATTACCACCTGACCGTGTTTACGGACTGGGACGAAGATATCTTTGTCGACACCAACGACGTGTGGGACGACGGCGACCGTGTAGGTATCACCATCGCCCCTCAAAATATACGGATTGTTCAATCTCTTAATAAGGAAGGAAGTGCTCAATAAGTTATCCCATTTCTTTATGCGCCGGCGCAACTGGACGGTACCCTACGCGCTGTTTCTGCTTGTATTTGTCATAGTACCGCTACTGCTCATCGTGCTCTACGCCTTTACGGACGACGGAGGAGCGTTTACGCTGGCCAACTTCCGCAAGTTCATGATGCACCCCGAAGCGATGAACACGTTTGTCTACTCCATCGGAATAGCCGTTATCACCACGCTGGTCTGCCTGCTGCTGGGCTATCCGGCAGCGTATATCCTGAGCCAGAAGCAATTCAACACCTCACGCACCATGGTGGTGCTGTTCATCCTCCCCATGTGGGTGAATATCTTGATACGTACGCTTGCCACAGTGGCGCTGTTCGACTTCCTGAACCTGCCGCTAGGCGAAGGTGCCCTTGTGTTCGGTATGGTCTACAACTTCCTGCCGTTCATGATATACCCCATTTACAACACCCTTCAGAAGATGGACCACAATCTGATTGAGGCTGCGCAGGACTTGGGAGCCTCTCCTACCCGCGTATTCGGCAAGGTGATTCTGCCGCTCTCCATGCCGGGAGTGATGAGCGGCATAGTGATGGTGTTTATGCCTACGGTTTCTACCTTTGCCATTGCCGAGTTGCTGACAATGAACAACATCAAACTGTTCGGCACCACGGTGCAAGAGAATATTTACAACGGAATGTGGAACTACGGTGCCGCCCTCTCGCTCATCATGCTGCTGCTGATAGGCATCACCATCCTCTTTACCAACGAGGAGGACGGGGCATCGAATGAAAGCGGAGGTGTGATATGATGACACGAATCTTAACCCGCGGCTACTTGTGGCTGCTGCTGGCGTTGCTCTACTCGCCCATCTTAATTATTATGATATTCTCCTTCACGGAGGCAAAGGTGCTGGGCAACTGGACGGGATTCTCCACCAAGCTGTACAGCTCCTTGTTTACGGGCGGGATGCACCACTCGCTGATAAATGCCATCTGGAACACATTCGCCATTGCCCTGCTTGCCGCCACCGCCAGTACGGCGCTGGGCAGCATTGCAGCCATCGGCATCTTCAATCTGCGCTCGCGCACACGGCAGGTAATGAACTTCGCCAATGCCATCCCGATGATGAATGCAGACATTATCACCGGTGTGTCGCTGTTCCTGCTGTTCGTCAGCTTCGGCATATCGCAAGGATTCACCACAGTGGTACTGGCACACATCACTTTCTGCACGCCCTACGTGGTGCTCAGCGTAATGCCCCGGCTCAAAAAGATGAACCAGAATGTCTACGAGGCGGCACTCGACCTGGGCGCCACACCGTTCCAAGCACTGCGCAAGGTTATTCTTCCGGAGATATTTTCGGGTATGATAAGCGGATTCATCCTTGCTTTCACGCTCTCCATCGACGACTTTGCCGTGACCATCTTCACCATCGGCAACCAGGGGCTGGAAACGCTCTCCACCTACATCTACGCCGATGCGCGCAAAGGTGGACTGACGCCGGAACTGCGGCCACTCTCCACCA
Source organism: Bacteroides sp. AM07-18 (assembly GCF_003602695.1). Lineage (NCBI taxonomy): Bacteria > Pseudomonadati > Bacteroidota > Bacteroidia > Bacteroidales > Bacteroidaceae > Bacteroides > Bacteroides sp. AM07-18. The sequence continues at coordinate 15,895 of NZ_QTLM01000001.1, read as the reverse complement.
TCATCTTCGTGACAGTGCTGGTGCTGCTGATTGTAATCAACAAGCGGGCCGAACGGACGAAAAACGATTGATGTGAGTGATGAGTTATAAGTTATCAATTGTCAAGAACAAGATGATGAAAAGGATAATAAACATACTGATTCTACTGTGCTGTATCGCATCCCTCTCTTCTTGTGGAAACTCCACAGAAGAGCGCAGCCGTGTACTGAAGATATACAACTGGGCGGACTACATCGATGAAGATGTGCTTGCCGAATTTCCCGACTGGTACAAGCAGCAGACGGGCGAAGACCTCCGTATCATCTACCAGGTGTTCGATATCAACGAAATCATGCTCACCAAAATTGAGCGCGGGCACGAGGACTTCGACGTCGTATGCCCCTCGGAGTACATCATCGAACGTATGCTTCGCAAAGACCTCCTGCTACCCATCGACCGCAACTTCGGCCACACGCCGGACTACATCCCCAACGTGTCGCCCTACATTCGCCACGAGCTGAACAAGACCTCGCAACCGGAACGCCAGACCGAGGACTATGCCGTACCCTACATGTGGGGCACCGCTGGCATCCTCTTCAACAAAAAGTTTATTACCGCCGAAGAGGCCGGCACATGGGACATCCTCTGGGACTCCAAAAACCGAGGCAAAATACTGATGAAGGACAGCTACCGCGATGCCTACGGTACCGCCATCATCTACGCCCACGCCCGGGAGCTGGCCGACAGCACCGTCACCGTAGAGCAACTGATGAACGACAACTCCCCGCAGGCCATCGCTCTGGCCGAGCAACGCCTCAAGGAGATGAAACCCAACATCGCCGGCTGGGAAGCCGACTTCGGCAAGGAAATGATGACCAAGAACAAGGCGTGGATTAACTTCACCTGGAGCGGCGATGCCGTCTGGGCCATCGAGGAGGCCGATGCCGTGGGTGTGGAACTGGACTACACCGTCCCCCGCGAAGGTAGCAACATCTGGTACGACGGCTGGGTAATCCCCCGCTACGCCCGCAACGTGAAGGCGGCAAGCTATTTCATCAACTACCTCTGCCAGCCTTCCGTGGCACTGCGCAACATGGATGCTATCGGCTACGTCAGCGCCGTAGCCACACCGGAAATCATGGAGGCCAAGACCGATACCACGCTCGACGTGCACTCCGACCTCAGCTACTTCTTCGGCCCCCTGCCCGGAGCCGACAGCCTGCAGATAGACCCGGTCCAGTACCCTGACCGCTGTGTAGTGGAACGCTGCGCCATGATACGCGACTTCGGCGACCGCACGGAACTGGTGCTCGAGATGTGGAGCCGCGTGAAAGGTGACAATCTCAACACAGGCATCGTGCTGCTCATCTTCGCCGTTTTCGGTCTGCTCTTCATCTGGCTGGTATATGCCAAGATACGAAAGTACAAGCAGAAACGCCGCCACCGTCTCCGCAGAAAGCGGAAAAGGGGATGAACAACACATTGTTTACCTAAAAACCCGTCAACGTGCAAGGAACAAAGAATCTGACACAAGGCCCCATCAACCGCCAGCTTTTCACGCTGGCAATGCCCATCATGGCCACCTCGTTCATCCAGATGGCCTACAGCCTGACGGACATGGCATGGGTAGGGCGTCTGGGCAGTGAGTCCGTGGCTGCAGTAGGTGCGGTAGGCATACTGACGTGGATGTCCGGCTCCATCGCCTTGCTCAATAAAGTGGGCGCCGAAGTCAGCGTAGGCCAGTCCATCGGTGCACGCAGCGAAGAGGATGCACGCAGCTTTGCTTCGCACAACATTACGATTGCCCTGCTCATCTCCGTCTGCTGGGGAGGTCTGCTCTTCCTTTTCGCCCGCCCCATTCTGAACATCTTCGAGCTGAAACAGCATATCACGGACGCCGCCGTGACTTATCTGCGCATCGTGTCGACGGGACTGCCGTTTGTCTTTCTCTCCGCTGCCTTCACGGGCATCTACAACGCGGCAGGACGAAGCAAGATTCCGTTCTACATCAGCGGAACGGGACTGATTATGAATATCCTCCTCGACCCTCTGTTCATCTTCGGCTTCGGTTGGGGAACAGTGGGCGCGGCACTTGCCACATGGCTTTCCGAAGCTACAGTATTCGGCATCTTCGTCTACAAGCTCCGGGAGAAAAGCGCCGTGCTCGGAGGTTTCTCCTTTATCGTTCCGTTGAAAAAGAAGTACACCCGGCGCATCTTCAAGCTCGGGCTGCCCGTGGCTACGCTGAACACGCTATTTGCCTTCGTCAATATGTTCCTCTCGCGCACCGCCTCGGAGCAGGGAGGACACATCGGACTGATGGCATTCACCACCGGTGGACAAATCGAGGCCATTACCTGGAATACTTCGCAAGGATTCTCCACGGGGCTGAGTACGTTCATCGCCCAGAACTATGCCGCGGGGCAGAAGTCGCGCGTGAAGCAAGCATGGCGCACCACCATGTGGATGACGGGCGTATTCGGAAGCCTCTGCTCACTACTGTTCATCTTCTTCGGCAGCGAGGTGTTCTCTATCTTCGTACCCGAGGCCGAAGCCTACCGTGTGGGCGGAGATTTCCTCCGCATCGACGGCTATTCGCAAATGTTCATGATGATGGAAATTACCATGCAGGGCGTGTTCTACGGACTGGGACGGACAGTGCCGCCTGCCATTGTCAGCATCGGATGCAATTACATGCGTATTCCGGTGGCGTTATTGCTGGTGCACATGGGTATGGGAGTGGATGCCATCTGGTGGGCAGTAAGTGGAACGACCGTTGCCAAAGGTCTTATACTGACAGCCTGGTTCGTCCTCATCAAAAGGAAAATTCTCTAAAAAAGGACAGAACTGGCGAACTTTAGAAAGAAGAATATGGTTATTATATACATAAATTTGCAACATTAAAGATAAAGTCAACTTTTAAAGAAAAAGAGTTATGAAGAAGATGAAATTTACAGTATTACTTTTGTGCGGCGCATTGCTGCTGGGCAGTTGCGGCACAATGAACAACAAGGCCAAAGGTGGAATAATCGGCGGTGGCTCCGGTGCAGCAGCAGGTGCCATTATCGGCGGACTGATAGGTAAAGGCAAGGGGGCAGCCATTGGAGCTGCGGTAGGTGCTGCAGTAGGTACGGGTGCCGGCGTTGCCATCGGACACAAGATGGACAAGAAGGCTGCCGAAGCTGCCAAGATTGAAGGCGCCCAAGTGGAGCAGGTGACGGATGCAAACGGCTTGCCGGCTGTCAAAGTATCCTTTGCGGCAGGTATTCTTTTCGGCTTCAACTCCGCAGCACTGAGCAACGAGGCAAAGGCTTCCCTGCGCGAACTCGCACAGATTCTGAAGGAAGACCCGACAACCGATATCGCCATCATCGGCCATACCGACAAAGTGGGTACTTACGAAGCCAACATGAAAGTTTCCAAGAACCGCGCCTATGCCGTAGAGAACTATTTGCAGGATTGCGGCGTATCTCCGGCCCAGTTCAAGAAAGTGGAAGGCGTGGGATACAACGAATACGACGAAAGTCTGTCTGCCGACCAGAACCGACGCGTAGAGGTATATATGTATGCCAGCGAACAGATGATTAAGAATGCGGAGGCGAATAATTAATGTGCTAATGTGATTAATGTGCCAATTAGCACATTGGCACATTGATCACATTGGCATATTAGCACATTAATCACACTGGCACTCTCTCCATGAAACTCCCGAAGCCTTTGCGGTTCCTCCGCAACATCATATTATTCTTCTTTATTTCCACTATCCTAGCGGTAGTGGCTTATCGTTTTGTACCCGTCTACATCACGCCACTGATGGTTATTCGCAGCGTGCAACAGGTCTTTAAGGGTGAAAGTCCATGCTGGCACCACACTTGGGTATCTTCCGACAAGATATCCCCTCACCTGCCTATGGCCGTCATTGCCTCGGAAGACAACCGGTTTGCCACACACAACGGATTCGATTTCATCGAGATACAAAAAGCGATAAAGGAGAATGAAACAAGAAAACGGAAACGGGGCGCAAGCACCATCAGCCAGCAGACGGCAAAGAATGTATTCCTATGGCCCCAGTCTTCCTGGGTACGTAAAGGACTGGAAGTCTACTTCACCGTACTAATAGAGTTCTTCTGGTCCAAAGAACGTATCATGGAGGTCTATCTCAACTCCATCGAAATGGGGAAAGGCATCTATGGTGCACAAGCTGCCGCCAAATACAAGTTCAAGACCACCGCCGCCAAGCTCTCTGCCGGACAGTGCGCACTAATAGCGGCAACATTGCCCAACCCCATACGCTTCGACTCAGCACACCCCTCCCCTTACATAAAGAAAAGGCAAGGACAGATTCTACGATTGATGAAACTGGTACCCAAATTCCAGCTAAATGAGAAGCGGACAAAAGAATAAGAAGAGGATGTATCAAAACAGTTAATAGCACACAGATGACACATCCTCCTTTAATTTTTAATTCTTAATTTTTAATTAATACGCGTGTCCTCCCTCTTCCATCTCCTTCGCATCAATCTTGCGATTGTCGATGCTGCGCCAAGCGTAGAAGATGTAGGCAAGAACGAAAGGAACAAGGATAGAGACATAAGCCATAACCTTCAGTGTGAACTGGCTCGAGCAACTGTTTGCCAACGTGAGTGAGCTTTGCAGGTCGTGGGTAGAAGGATAATAGGCCGTATTGTTATAGCCTGCCACAAGCAGCAGTGCCAATACCGTAAGCACCGTCCCTGCACCGGCAAACCAGATACCCTTGTCGAATGCCGGCTTCCACAGCGTGCGGATAATGCCCCAGAGCACAGCCACCACACCAACCAGGAATACAAGCAGCACTACCGGCATCTGCAGGAAGTTCGTCAGATACTTGTAGGGCTCCATGAACACCTCTCCCGTTTCCGGGCGTACAGCATAGCCGTCGGCAAGCAGCGTGCGGATGACGAAGGCCAGGAAGAATACCAGGAACAACGCCGTATTTCCCCAGAGTGCCCGGCGGCAGCGTTTCACCAAATCATCCTCATTGATATTATTAATAAAATAAAGCGCTCCCAAGATACGTGCCAGAAAGAACACAGCCAGCCCCAGCACCACATTCCACGGATTAAGCAGCGCATCCAACCCATGCCAGCCGTTAGCCCATTGGCTGATAACCGGCATTGCCGCATCTGCGATATTCCCTTTATTGATATAGAAGTTAGACCCCGTGAAGAACGTAGCAACCGCCCCACCCAGCAATACCGGACCTACTACTCCGTTTATCACCAGGAATGTGCGATACGTTGTCTTGCCCAGCAGATTTCCCGCCTTGGACTGAAACTCGTAGCTGACAGCCTGCAACACAAAGCTGAACAGAATAATCATCCACAGCCAATAGGCTCCTCCGAAACTCGTACTATAGAACAACGGAAACGAAGCAAAGAACGCGCCTCCAAACGTGACGAGCGTTGTAAACGTGAACTCCCACTTCCGTCCCGTAGAATTAATCATCATCTTCTTCTGCTCCTCCGTCTTCCCCAGACAGAACAGAAGCGAATTACCTCCCTGCACGAACAGCAGGAATACCAGCAGTGCTCCCAGCAAGGAGACTACAAACCACCAATAGTGTTGAAGAAATATATAAGCATTCATTGTGAGTTATGAGTTATAAGTTATGAGTTATGTGACGGTGTGTGCGTTTCGGTTTCCGGACCTTTGCGAATGGCCTTCAGCATAATTCCCACCTCAGCAATCAGCATGACAGTGAAAAGTACCAGGAAGATAAAGAACGTGGTCTGCACGGAGCCTACATCCAGCTTAGAGATGGCGGCACTCGTGGGCAGCATATCTTGGATGGCCCACGGCTGGCGACCACACTCGGCAACCACCCATCCGGCTTGTCCAGCCAGATAGCCCAGCGGAATGGTGAGCATAGCCACCCAATGCATCCATGACATCCGCGACAAGTCTTTCTTATAGGCCAGGAACAGCACCACAATAAAGAAGAGGATGAAGTATCCACCCAACATCACCATCACACGGAACATGTAGAACGTAAGGGGCACATTGGGCACCAGCTCGTTCACGTCCTTGATATAACCGTAACCGAAATAGGCTACATTATCTTTCAACACTTTGGCAGCCACCTCTGCATCCGCCTCATTGCCCGCAGCCTTGGCTGCACGATAGGCGGCAAACGCACCGATGGCCGTTTTTCCTTTTTCTATTTTCTCTTCTGCCGAAAGCGCTACGGTACCGTCCCTCAACGGATATCCGCCTTTCAGCAGGTCATTGATGCCGGGAACAAAAGCATCCATCTTGCGCTCGGCAAGCAGCGACAGCATCTTCGGAATTTCCACACGGAAAAGGAATGGGTCTACTCCGTCCTGCGGTGTCTGCTTGGCAGGATTCAGCAGCCCGAACGCTACCAATCCGGCACCTTGCCGCCCTTCATAATAGCCTTCCATAGCAGCCAGCTTCATCGGCTGCTTTTGCGCCACCTGATAGCCCGAGCCATCACCCGTCCAGGCAGAGAGCACAGCGGCACACAGACCTACCCATGCGGCAATCTTTACACTTGCCAGCGCAAATTTCTTCTCGCGCTTCTTCCACAGATACCAGCAGCTTACGCCTACTACAAACACGGCAGCCAGCACCCAGCCGGACAGCACGCTATGGAAGAACTTATTGACAGCCATCGGCGAAGTTGCCACAGCCCAGAAGTCCACCATCTCGTTGCGTGCCGTATCGGGATTGAACTCCATACCTACGGGATTCTGCATCCACGCATTGGCAACCAGAATCCACCAGGCAGAAATCGTGGCGCCCAACCCCGTGAGCCAAGTAGATGCCAGGTGGAAACGCTTGCTCACCTTATCCCAGCCGAAGAACATGACGGCGATAAACGTTGCTTCCATAAAGAAAGCCAAAATACCCTCGATGGCAAGCGGCGCACCGAAGATGTCGCCCACAAACCAACTGTAATTACTCCAATTCGTACCGAATTCAAATTCCAGAATAATACCGGTTGCTACACCAATAGCAAAGTTGATACCGAAAATCTTCATCCAGAATTTGGCAGTACGTTTCCAAAATTCGTCACCCGTACGGTAGTACGCTGTCTCCATGATGCCCATAATTACCGCCAGTCCAAGTGTCAGCGGCACAAAAATCCAGTGATAGATGGCGGTCAAGGCAAATTGGGCTCTCGACCAGTCAATCAGGGAAGTGTCAATGTGTCCAAGCATAAGAATCAAGTTATGAGTTATAAGTTATGAGTTATTAAGTTTTTAAGTTATCGGGTAAGAACAGAGAGACACGGAGAATTTATAAGGGCAAGGAAATAAACTCTGTGTCTCCGTGTTTAGTCGCCCAGACTCCGATGGATAAGCTCATTACTGACATAGCCTTCCTTGTCATCGCCCACCACGGGGGTATTCAGAAACCGTGGGAAGAAGAAAAGGCGGAGAATGAAGAACATGATGAACAACTTCACAAGAATGATAAGCCACAAAGTACGCCCTAACGTCATACTTCGAAAACCTTCCAAATAAAAACGCCAAATGTTTACCGCAGTCTGTTTCATGCCGATAAAATTATAATGATTACAAATATAAAATACTTTTATATAAAGAACAAATAAAAAGGTGAAAAGTTGAACAGAAAAAAGACTTCTCCCATTCATCGGTACAAAAAAGATTTTAGGCGAGGAAAATTCACTCAACGTCTATCACTTTTGCAATCCTTTCTCCACCCCACTACATTTGCAAATGTAAAACCATAGAATAACGAAGATATGACGAACGTAAAAAGATTGACAGTGATAGCGCTATGTATGGCAAGCTGCATGGGAGTGGCCGCCCAAAACGGCACTTCCACGCAGATACCCGGCAGTTCCGAGCAGCCAGCCGACAGCCTGCCCGCCCAATGGGACTTGCAAGCGTGCATCGACTATGCCTTGCAGCAAAACATCACCATCCGCAAGAACCGCCTCAGTGCGGAAAGTGCCCAGGTAGATGTAAAGACCGCCCGAGCCGCTCTCTTCCCCAGCCTTTCGGCCAGTGTGAGCCAGCGTGTCGTGAATCGCCCGAAGAGCGAGACAAACACCACCATCGACGGCGACAACATCACCAGCAGCCAGAGCAAGACTTCCTATAACGGCAGCTACGGCATCGATGCCAACTGGACCCTCTACAACGGCGGGAAGCGCCTCAACACCATCAAACAACAGCAACTGAACAACCGCATTGCCGAACTTAGCGTAGCACAGAGCGAGAACAGCATCGAAGAAAGTATCGCACAAACCTACGTACAGATACTCTACGCCGCCGAAGCCGTGAAAGTGAACGAATCGACCCTGGAAGTGAGCCAAGCCGAATGCGAACGCGCCCGCCAGCTTCTCGAAGCAGGAAGCATAGCCAAAAGCGACCTGGCACAACTGGAAGCGCAGGTAAGCACCGACAAGTACCAACTGGTGACCGCACAAGCCACCCTGCAAGACTACAAACTACAACTGAAACAACTCCTGGAACTGGACGGCGAATCCGAGATGAACCTCTACATCCCCACACTCGGCACGGAAAACGTACTGGCACCCCTGCCCACCAAAACGGACGTTTACCGTTCTGCCCTCGTGCTCCGTCCGGAAATAGAAGCCGGCAAACTGAATATACAGACATCCGACCTCGACATCAAAATTGCCCGCGCTGGCTATCTGCCTACGCTGAGCCTCAGCGCCGGCATCGGAACCAGCCATGCCAACGGCAATGACTTCACCTTCAGCGAGCAAGTCAAACAGAACTGGAACAACTCGCTGGGCTTCACCGTAAGCGTGCCTATCTTCAGCAACCGGCAGACCAAGAGTGCCGTAGAGAAAGCCAAGATTCAGAAGCAGACCAGCGAACTGGACCTGCTGGACGACCAAAAAACGCTGTACAAGACCATCGAAACCCTCTGGCTCGATGCCAACAGCGCCCAGCAGCGCTACGCCGCCGCCACAGAGAAACTGAAAAGTACGCAGACCAGCTATGAACTGATTCAAGAGCAGTTCAACCTGGGCATGAAGAATACCGTAGAACTGCTGACTGAGAAAAGCAATCTGCTCAGCGCACAGCAGGAGACACTGCAAGCCAAATACATGGCCATACTGAATATGCAGCTACTGAAGTTTTATCAAGGAGAAAAAATCGAATTATAATACCTTATATATATGAACAAAAAAAGAATCATCCTCATTGCCGTAGCTGCCGTAATCATAGTGGGCGGCGGCGTATGGCTCTTCGGTGGTGCCAAGGCCAAGCACAAGGTGACCTACGCCACAGCAACCATCCATAAAGGCGAGATTTCCGAATCCGTAACCGCCACGGGGACCATCGAACCGGTGACGGAAGTGGAAGTGGGTACCCAGGTGAGCGGTATCATCGACAAGATTCATGTAGACTACAATTCCGTAGTAACCAAAGGCCAACTCATTGCCGAGATGGACCGCGTGACACTGCAAAGCGAACTCGCTTCGCAACGCGCCGCCTACAACGGTGCAGAGGCCGAATACGAGTACCAGAAAAAACTCTACGAGCGCAACAAGACGCTGAACGAAAAGCAGCTCATCGCCGCCACGGACTATGAGCAGTCCGTCTATAACTACGAGAAGGCCAAGAGCAACTACGAAAGCAGCCAGGCATCACTGGCAAAGGCTGAACGCAACCTCTCCTACGCCACCATCACCTCTCCCATCGACGGTGTAGTCATCAGCCGCGACGTGGAAGCAGGACAGACCGTGGCTTCCGGCTTCGAGACACCGACACTGTTCACCATCGCTGCCGACCTGACGCAGATGCAGGTTGTGGCCGACGTGGACGAAGCGGACATAGGCGGTGTGGAAGAGGGACAGCGCGCCACGTTTACCGTAGACGCCTACCCGAATGACGTGTTCGAAGGAGTGGTCACACAAATTCGTCTGGGAGATGCCAGCTCAAGCAGCACGTCGAGCACCAGCACCAGCACGGTTGTGACCTACGAAATAGTCATATCCGCCCACAACCCTGACCTGAAACTGAAACCACGCCTGACGGCCAACGTCACCATCTTCACCCTCGACCGCAAAGACGTACTGTGCGCTCCTGCCCGTGCCCTGCGCTTCAACCCCGAAAAACCGCTTATCGGCGACAATGATATCGTGAAGGATTGCGAAGGGGAACATAAACTCTGGACCCGCGAAGGCAACACCTTTACCGCCCATCCGGTGAAGATAGGTATCTCCAACGGAGTCAACACGGAAATTATCAGCGGCATTAACGAAGGTACCGTAGTGGTGACCGAAGCCACCATCGGCAGCATGCCCGGCAGCGGCGCTCCGGACATGAGCCAGGAAGCTCCCGGAGGTGAGAAGAGTCCGTTCATGCCTGGCCCTCCGGGAAGTAAGAAGAAGAGCGGAAAATAATACAAAAAAAGAATTATGAATAAAGCAGTCATTGAACTTCAAAATATCAAACGCAACTTCCAGGTGGGGGACGAAACCGTGCATGCCCTGCGCGGCGTCTCGTTCACCATCCGTGAAGGCGAGTTTGTCACCATCATGGGTACATCGGGCTCCGGAAAGTCGACTTTGCTGAATACCCTCGGCTGCCTGGACACGCCCACCAGCGGCGAATACCTGCTGGACGGTATCTCCGTACGCACCATGAGCAAGCCTCAACGCGCCGTACTACGCAACCGTAAAATCGGCTTCGTATTCCAGAGTTACAACCTGCTGCCCAAAACCACTGCCGTGGAAAATGTGGAGCTACCGCTGATGTATAACTCCTCCGTCTCGGCTTCCGAAAGGCGGAGACGTGCCATCGAAGCCCTGCAAGCCGTGGGGCTGGGCGACCGACTGGAACATAAGTCCAATCAGATGTCCGGCGGTCAGATGCAACGCGTAGCCATCGCCCGCGCCTTGGTGAACAATCCCGCCGTTATCCTGGCAGACGAAGCTACGGGTAACCTGGACACCCGTACTTCTTTCGAGATTCTGGTACTGTTCCAAAAGCTGCATGCCGAAGGACGCACCATCATCTTCGTCACCCACAACCCCGAAATAGCCCAGTACAGCAGCCGCAACATCGTGCTGCGCGACGGACAAATCAAGGACGATACCATCAACACCCAAATCCAGAATGCAGCCGAAGCCCTGGCAGCATTGCCTAAGCAGGAGGAGGAATGAGGGATAAGGGATTAAGGATTAGGGATTAATTTTAAACTTTCCATTAAAACGATATGAACGGAACAAACCTTTTCAAAATAGCCTTGCGAGCCTTGAACAACAACAAGCTGCGCGCATTCCTCACCATGCTGGGCATCATCATCGGCGTGGCGTCCGTCATCACGATGCTTGCCATCGGACAAGGTTCGAAGAAAAGCATCCAGGCGCAAATCTCCGAGATGGGCTCCAACATGATTATGATTCACCCCGGTGCCGACATGCGCGGCGGTGTCCGCCAAGACCCCAGCGCCATGCAGACCTTGAAGCTGACCGACTACGAAGCCCTGCGAAACGAAACCAACTTTCTGGCTGCCGTCAGCCCCAATGTCTCCTCCAGCGGGCAGCTCATCGCGGGCAACAACAACTACCCCTCCTCCGTGAGCGGCGTGGGCACGGACTATCTCGAAATCCGGCAGCTCAGCGTGGAGAACGGCGAGATGTTTACCGAAGCCGACATACAGACCTCTGCCAAGGTGTGCGTCATCGGAAAGACCATCCAAGACAACCTCTTTCCCGGAGGAGAGGACCCTGTGGGACGTATCATCCGCTTCAACCAAGTGCCCTTCCGCGTGGTGGGCGTGCTGAAGTCCAAAGGCTACAACTCCATGGGCATGGACCAGGACGACGTAGTGCTTGCCCCTTACAGCACCGTGATGAAACGCCTGCTGGCACAGACCTACCTTAGCGGCATCTTCGCCTCCGCCCTCACCGAGGACATGACGGACAATGCCACCGACGAAATCACCGAGATACTGCGCCGCAACCACAAGCTGAAGGAGAGTGACGACGACGACTTCACCATTCGCAGCCAGCAGGAACTCAGCACCATGCTGAACTCCACCACCGACCTGATGACCACGCTGCTTGCCTGCATAGCCGGCATTTCGCTCGTAGTGGGCGGCATCGGCATTATGAACATCATGTACGTATCGGTGACGGAACGCACGCGCGAAATCGGCCTGCGCATGAGTGTAGGCGCCCGCGGTGTCGACATCTTGAGCCAGTTCCTCATCGAAGCCATTCTTATCAGCATCACCGGAGGCATTATCGGTGTCATCATCGGATGCGGAGCCAGCTTGATAGTGAAGGGCGTTGCCCACTGGCCCATCTTCATCCAGCCGTGGAGTGTATTCCTCTCCTTCGCCGTATGTACCGTCACCGGAGTGTTCTTCGGTTGGTATCCCGCCAAGAAAGCTGCGGACCTCGACCCGATAGAGGCCATACGCTACGAATAACCTTTTCTCCCTTGCCGGAAGTTAGCCAAATAGTTCTTAAGTATTAGGAAAAAAGTTTCCGGCAATAGGGAAAAAAGTTATGCGAAACTAAGAACAATCTCTATCCCAAGCCTTGGGATAGACATCCGCAAGCTTGGGATACATATCCGCAACCTGGAAACGCTTATCCGCAACCTGCGAACAGAGATTTGCTTCGCAGGCAGCGGATATTTCCAATATCCACCTAAAATCCGTATCTTTGTATCATGATGAAACAACAGCTCCCTAACCCACGCCGCCGCGGCATCGAAACCCTGATACACATCATTGTCTGGGGTATCGTCATCGGTTTCCCCTTTCTGATGATGACACGCAGCGGCTTCAATATCAGCCTTGCGGACTATCTGCGCCACGGTAGCAGCAGTACCCTCTCATTCTTCCTTGTATTCTACATCAACTACTGCTTCCTCATTCCCCGCTACTTGTTCGAGGGACGCATCCGGCAGTATCTCCTGCTGAACACACTGCTCATCATCTGCATTACCACCGGCGCCCACCTTTGGCAAGAATACACATTCCAAAACCATATGCGCGGCGATGATGACGGTCAGCACATGGGGCCTCCCAAATGGATATTCATCTTGCGCGACGTCTCGACCATGATTCTCACCGCCGGCCTCAGCGCTGCCATCAAGCTGAGCCGCCGCTGGGCGCAGATGGACGCCGCCCGCCGCGAAGCCGAGAAAAGCCGCACGGAAGCCGAGTTGAAGAACCTGCGCAACCAGCTCAACCCGCACTTCCTGCTCAATACGCTGAACAACATCTACGCCCTCATCGCCTTCGATGCCGACAAGGCACAGACTGCCGTGCAGGAACTGAGCCGACTGCTGCGCCATGTGCTGTATGACAATCAGCAGAACTTCGTCACCCTGGACAAGGAGATGGACTTCATCCGCAACTACATCGAACTGATGCGCATCCGTCTCTCCGCCAACGTCCGTGTGGAAACAAAGATAGACGTCCGACCGGACAGCCGTACGGAAATAGCTCCGCTCATCTTTATTTCCCTCATAGAGAATGCCTTCAAGCATGGCATCTCCCCCACCGAGCCCAGCTTTATCCGTATCCACTTCAGTGAAAGCCCCGGAGAGATACATTGCGAAATAACCAACAGCTATCATCCCAAAAGCGTGGCAGACAAGAGTGGAAGCGGCATCGGGTTGGAACAAGTGCGCAAGCGTCTGGAGCTGACCTATCCCGGCCATTACGACTGGCAGCAAGGAGTGAGTGAGGACATGAAAGAGTATAAATCTATTTTAATTATAAAGATATGAATCTGAAGTGCGCCATTGTAGACGACGAGCCCCTCGCCCTGGGGTTGCTGGAAAGCTACGTCAACAAGACCCCGTTTCTAGAGTTGGTCGGTAAATACTCCAGTGCCGTACAAGCCATCAAGGAGTTGCCCGAGAAGCACATCGACCTGCTTTTCCTCGACATCCAGATGCCCGAACTGAACGGACTGGAATTTTCGAAGATGGTCGATTCCGGCACCCGCATTGTCTTTACCACCGCCTTCGACCAGTATGCCATAGACGGCTACAAAGTCAATGCGCTGGACTACCTGCTGAAACCCATCTCCTACGTCGACTTTCTGCAGGCTGCCAACAAGGCTGTGCAATGGTTCGAATTGCTGCAACAGTCCAAGGAAGAGATTCAGAGCATCTTCGTAAAGAGCGAGTATAAGCTGGTGCAAATCGAATTGAGTAAAATTCTGTACATAGAGGGGCTAAAAGACTATCTCAAAATCTACGAGGAGGATTCTCCCAAGCCTATCCTGTCTCTCATGAGCATGAAGGCAATGGAGGAACTTCTGCCTGCCTCGCGTTTCATGCGCGTCCACCGTTCCTACATTGTTCAGAAGAATAAAATACGTATTATAGACCGTGGCCGCATCGTGTTCGGAAAGAATTACATCCCGATAAGTGACAGCTATAAACAAGCTTTTCAAGAATTTTTAGACCAAAGAAGCTAAAAAAATCGACTAATCCGTCGATAAAATCGGAAAAAACGTCGATTTATTATAGAATCCTTTTGCATATTAAAATATGTTTTTTTATCTTTGCACCGAACAGATAGGAGTTGTGAAACTCCCCCAATAGAATAGTTTAGTTAAGTCTAGTTTAGTTTTTGTGTGAAGCACTTCCTCCGTAAGCGAACGCTGGAAGTGCTTTTTACATATCAACACTATTTAATCCACAAGCAGAAAAATTATCAAAGCAAATTTAAAAAACTATATATAACTACATATCAAACACCAACATAACATTCATTTTCTTATCTTTAATACAGAAACAAGTGGGCACGCATGTTTTATGATTTTACTAATCACATCTGTATAATGTTAGTTTCGCGACAACCATTATACGGTAATAATCTTGTAAATTATGGAAATCAAGAAAACATCCAAAGCAAGCCTGGAAAACAAGAAGTCAAGTTGGCTACTTGTAGGTTATGTAATTGTGCTGGTCTTCATGTTCGTTGCATTTGAATGGTCGAAGCGTGATGTTAGGATTGACATGAGCGGTGCTATTACCGAGAACGTATTTGAGCAGGAAATTGAAATTCCTATCACGGAGCAACCCGAATTAGTAGCTCCGCCACCCCCTCAAGCTCCTGCAATTGCCGAGGTATTGACAATTGTGGATGATAATGACAATGTGAAAGAAACAGCCATTGCCTCTTCCGAAGAAATCGGTGAAGCTGTAATCATCAAACCCATATCTCCAACCGTAGATGAAGAGATTCCGGTAGAGGATGAGATTTTTGAAGTTGTAGAGAAGAATCCCGAGTTTTCTTATAATGGCATGAGTCTGATGCAATATCTGGGTAAGAGTATAAAATACCCGACTATTGCACAAGAGACCGGAACCCAGGGGCGCGTAATAGTACAATTCGTTGTCAACAAAGACGGCAGCATCGTAGATGTAAAAGTAGTAAGAGGCGTAGATCCCTATCTGGACAAAGAAGCTATCCGTGTGATTTCCACCATGCCCAAATGGAAACCCGGTGAGCAACGAGGCAAACCGGTCCGTTGTAAATTCACAGTTCCCGTAATGTTTAAATTACAATAGCAGACATGCCAGTGTCCACTTTCCACTTGTCTTCATAAGGTAATCTCCAATATCCGAGGGTGTGTCGAAACTGGTATTCACCACAGATTACACAGATTTGCACAGATAAGCATCTTTGATTATCAGTAGATTAAGCTCATTCTGTGTTAATCCGTGTAATCTGTGGTGAATTTTGACACACCCCCATTTTTTTAAGTATCAACACAGCCATTTCCTTCTTCCATATTTTTCTTTCCGCAGAAAAACAAAAACATTCAGCCCTCTCAGACTGTTACATAGAAAAACAATATATCACTCCTGATAAAACCACACGATCACTACTGTCCCGTAAAAGTGGATAAATAGTTCTTTGAAAT